>NZ_JBBIAM010000025.1:0-105130 GCF_054185185.1 Bradyrhizobium sp. UFLA05-153 | reverse complement strand
ATCGAAACGAACCGCGGCTGCCCCTACAGCTGCACCTTCTGCGACTGGGGCTCGGCGACCCAGTCGAAGGTCCGCCAATTCGACCTCGCGCGCGTGAAGGAGGAAATCACCTGGATCGCAAGGCGCGGGATCGGCGGCTTTGGCGTGGCCGATGCGAACTTCGGCATCCTCGCGCGCGACGAGGAAATCGCCGAGCACATTGTCCGCTGCAAGGCCGCGCACGCCGCCCCGCGGCAGTTCTTTGTCAACTACGCCAAGAACGCCACCGATCGCGTCGCCTGCATCGTGGAGAAGCTGGCGGGCGCGGGGCTTGTGACCCACGGCATCCTCGGCATCCAGACGACGGACCCGAAGACGCTCGAGGCAATCGCGCGCAGCAACATCAAGACCGCGAACTACGATGCGCTGGCCAAGCGTTTTCAGGGCATGGAACTACCGCTGCACGTAGATTTGATGATTGGACTGCCGGGGGCGACCCTGAACAGCTTCGCCGCCGATCTGCAGCATTTCTTCGACCGGAAGGTCTGTGCTAAGGCCTTTCTGACCCGCGTCCTGCCGAACAGCCCGATGGCCGCGCCTGAGTACCGCCGCCGCCACGGCATAGTCACCGACGCGCTGGGATTCGTCGAAAGCTGCCACAGCTTCGACCGTGCTGAGCGGGACCAGATGATCGCGCTCTATCGCATCTACCGCAGCTTTCTAGGACCCTACGGTCTGTTGAAATACGTCGCGCGGTATCTACAATGGGATCACGGGATCCCGGCGCTGACGCTCTTCTCGGGGCTGATTGCGTCGGAGGCACGTGAGCGCTGGCCGATGCTAGCCTGGGCAGTCGATGCGCTGGGTGGGCATCGTAAGAGCCCCGGCGGTTGGGGCAGGCTCTTCGGTGAATTTGCGGCCTACCTGGCGATCGCCGCGCCGCAGATCTCGCACGACAGCGCCTTCACTACCGCAATGACCGCACAGGAGGCGGTGCTTCCCGACGAGGGTCGGCACTTCCCCGAAACGGTTGATCTGTCACATGACATCGTCGCTTGGCACCGCGACCGTCTCGGCGGAGGCGAGGCTCGGCTGACGGAATATGCGCCCGCAACGCTGACCGTCGTGGATCCGTTCAATGTGAGCATCGGGGATCCGCAAAGGGTGCTTACGAATGACGGACACCTGACCGGCGAATGGGAGCTGCCCTCGCCCCTATCGGCCCGCCGCATCACGCGCTACTCGCGTCTTTCGACCGAGGCCATTGTCACGCAGGATGTCGATCTGGCAATGTACTGATCGGACCCGCCCGCCCCGGACCCTGCAGCGGACTACGCTAGCGGCTCAGCGTCCAGCCCTGCCTACGCGCCGAGCGGCCCATACGCCAGATGGCGCATCTGCCAAATGCGAGAAAGAACCTGCATATTGCCGTGGCGAAGGATATCTCGCCAACCTACTAGCTCTGAGCTAACCCTCGTGTGGCGCGTAGCGGGACCTGAGGGAGACGCCACCTTTGAGGCGGATCGAGCGGCAGTAGGGATGGCCGCGAACCTGCTCGGAGCCCACCGAGCCAGTTTGAAGCTTCGCTGGCCGAAATCGGCGCTGACTTGCCCGGTCTTGCTCAGGACTCCCAAGGTCGTTGAACCCGGCGCGCCCGAAACTTCACTTCTTCGTTGGACATCCAGCCACTGCGCGTTGACGAGCCCCGTCTGTCGCAAGGCCGAACCTGATCATGGCCTCCGGCAAGTCAGGACGGACGGCGATGCCGAAGACGCCGAGCAGGGCGACAGGTGCCAGGTCGAGCGCTCGGCCAGACGGTCTAGGATAGGTGGCGGTGCTGTCGGTTGCCGATTAGCCGTTCACGGCAGGCCCTGGTTGTTCGGGCAGGTTCAGGACGACGCCGGCGTCGTCCGCGACTCCAAGCACCAGCCTCTCGGATATGAGAGGCTAGTGAGCGTTATCGGCACGGCCAGATCGTGTCTGACGATGCGACGGAGGAAGCAATACCATTGCGATCTTTTGCTGGGGGCTTTGGAGCGAGTTCGACCGCACAAACTGACACACCCTGCCGCCTCCGAAATAGCGGACTCAGAATCTTAGAGTTGAACGATCAGCCGTCGGAGGCACGACGGACGCCGCGGCGCGATCAGCCATATTCGGCGAGCAAGCACAAAATCCATTGTGAGCTGCGTGCGCCGAGTAACCAGCATTTCCCGCGTTGCGGCGTTTGTCATCGCTTTCCACGGCATCGTCTGGCGTTGTGCAGCCTTGCGAAACTCCGAACATGGCTGGGCCTGAATAGGCTATATCGGCCCCCTGTGCAGCGTGATATGGAGATCTTGCCTCATGCCAGAAGTAGGGATGAAACTCCGTCCTGGAAAGCATGCTGACGCGGTTAGGCGAACGTGGTTCGATCGGGCACTCTTGTAAGGAGGAAAATCATGAGGGTTGCACGTGAGGAGACCTGGGGTTCATTTTGGGCAAAGAAACTCCGCATCGATTTTTTTGACGGGAAATGGGATCAGTATACTAGCAACGCTGACTCGCGCGCAGCGTGGCTCCAAGGAACATTCGGGCTTGACAAGACGAAACCAATATTGTCGTGCGGATGCGGCGAGGGTGGTCATGAGCTAGCCTTGGCGCGGCGAGGCTATGAGATCAAGGGTATCGACGTTGAGCCCACTTTCGTTCAGTTTGCGAACCAGAGGGCCGCCGCCGAGGGGTTGTCAGCCACCTTCGACGTTGGCGATCTGCGAACCATAGACCTCGGAACGGAGCAGTACGGGGCGGTTGTGTCCTTTGACACCTTCGGCCTTATGTCTCGGGATGAAGAGGACAAGCTAGTCGGTAAGATGGCGCGAGCGACTGGAGACAGCGGTATCGTTCTGATCGACAATTTGATTCTGGAGTGTTGGACTCCGAAGGCATTGCAGCCAAGTGCCTCAACGGAACCGTATGATCGATGGTGGAAGATGCATGATGGCGAACTCGCGACGTCATCTCGTGTGGATGAGGCATCTCGAACGCAATTCATAGATCTGATGTTTGTCGATAACGGCGGAGATCGGATCGTTCTGCGGGACCCCTATGATCGAACGCGTGCGTCTCACACCGGAGTAGAAAGATATCTGTATGAACAGAATGAGTTGTCATCCGTCATGAGTGGATATGGGTTGAAGACACACGTGTATCCACATCAACGCTATGGCTGCTTCATGGTGGCTGGCCGGAAGCAGTTTCAGGTTTAGCAGTCGCCAGACGAAGCTGATCCGAAAGATTTCGACGAACGAAGTCACCTTCCGTTCGTGCGGACCGAAGAGAGGCAGAACTGTGCGAAGGGCATTCATCTGGCCGATCTCGCAAAGTACCTTGAGTTCCGTGCTGAGGCCACAAGAAAGGAAATGGGGGGTCTTACGGAGTGGCGAGTGAACGCGAATGAGTTGCGTTCAGCGCCTTCCGCGCGCGATGTCGGCGGCGGGGCCTGTCGGTACGCATCTCGTCGTAGAGTCCCTGCCGCTTCAAGGCGATGATGCCGGATGGCCGGGCGCGTCGAGCGCGAGCAAAATCGGAAACGCGAGTGCCCAAATATCCCGAGACCGAGCGGTCGCGCGTACCCCGCGCGGTCTGCGAACCCCAGAGTACCTTACCTTGGCGAAGGAAAGCTTCATTGCCTGCCGCCAACGGCCGCACCGGGTCGGTCGCATCGACGGTCGAGTGGTCGAGATGCCGCGCGGATGGGTAATTGGAGAGCCCGGCCCTTCGCCCGCGCGGTGCTGCCAGCGCGGGATGATGGTGTCCGAAGTTAGGTCTAGTGAGGTAGCCATCACACCGTCGAGGATGAAGGCGTCAGTCAGCTTGGTTGTCCTCATCGGGTTGGTCGAGGCTTTCGAGCCACCTGTCTTCAACCGTGCCCGCCGCTATCGCCTCTTCGATTGAGTTGTACATGACAGGATTAGTGAAGCCACCATCTCCGGGTTGCCCGTCAGTACTTGGGTCAGACAGGTTTTTCCTCTGCGTCACTTCACCACCATCTTCTTTTCGTGCTTTTCGCTTCCCGTGCGATTTCTGCAAACGGACGAGCCGAGTTTTCGGTCGGATGTTCCTTCCCGGCTTCTTCTCTTTCGCGGCAGTCTCGTTCGCTATCCGCTCCGCCTTGATCCTCTCTAGGAGGACGCTGGCTGGTTCGTCGCTTGGGTCCTGCGGCACGAGTTCGCCCTGAAAGGCTTTTGCAAGGATGGCATTCTCCAGATTGCCTATCAGTTTGCCTGCCTTTGTCGCTTCGGTTTCCAATCGATCGACCCAAGAACACGCAGCCACAATCAGCCGCAAGATCGCCTGTTGCTCATCTGTAGGCGGCATGGGGATGTAAATCTTGTTCAATGCCGCTTGAGTGAGCTTTGGCTGTGCAGTTCCGGTAACATAAGGCGCGAGGTCGATCATATTGATAAACTGGCAAAGCCACTCGTTCGATGTTCTTTCCCTAGCCTTGAGTACATGCGCGTGATTGTTCACCCAAAATTGCCCGCTCGCGTGGAAAGCGATCGGTGTTGATCTATAGATTAGGTTTGCTCCGTCTTCCCCAATAAGGAGGTAGTCTCCATCGAACAAATAATCGTCAATCGTGTCGATTACTCCTGAAGCCCCGTAATATGGGAATTTTCCTCTACGGAGTGCTCGATCGCTCTCGCGTACGGGGACACGTTTTCCATCGTAGTTGTTGGCGACATCCGCGATCGATTTCACCTTCCAACCGATTGGAATGGGTCTCTCGGCCAATTCTTTGGGCAGTTCATCATGCTCGGCACAACGGTCATCGAGGCCGGCGTCTATCCGCCATTGCCGCGTCAGGTCGCCGCGGAACGCGGCTGCCAAAATCGCCTGCCTATATTTTTTCACCAATCGGGGAATGCGGTCGAGTTGACCGCGCGCGCGTGCTGACCTCCCGGACAGGTGATCGACTTTCGCAACTATACGCCGTTGCTCGGCAACTGGAGCAAGCGGGAATGCCGTTGCCTTCAAAAATTTGAAATGCCGGCTGTAACCCTTGTCTGGCAACCTAACGCACCTAAGCGCATGATAGGCAAACTTTGGATCGACCGCCGCGGTAGCGCACAACACCCGAACCCCATCCGCACCTTGCACGAAGGGTATTTCGATATATTTTGCGATCCGCGTGTGATCACCGAACACTATTGCGGGAAGCGGCGCGAGAGACTGTCTACTGGTGTCGTCCGTATAACCTCCTATCAACTCTGCGCCTTGATCGACCACGGCTAGAGAGCCTTTTTGAGCATAGAGGTTAGCACTACTTTGGCAGATTTTCGGTTTCGCGGCGCTTTATAGGATTCCCGAATCAATTTTTCGATGATTCATAGGTGGTCGGCTCTTGGAGGGCTGACCATGGCGGGATGGGAAGACGAGCTCGAACGCTGGCTGACGCCGTTCTTGGACCGGTTAGGTCATAAGACTCGGCAGCGGATGTGTCCACTGTACGTTGCCGGATTGATCGGTCCTGGCGATCGCAAGAGCGTTCAGCCGATGGCGGAACGCCTCGCAACCAGCAACTACGATCAGCTGCACCATTTCATCGCCGACGGCGTCTGGGACGCGTCACCGCTGGAATCTGAGCTGCTTAGCCAGGCGGATCGGCTTGTCGGCGGCAAGGATGCGGTGCTGGTTGTTGATGACACCGCAATCCCAAAGAAGGGCGAACGCTCGGTTGGTGTTGCAGCTCAATACGCGTCGGCTCTCGGCAAAACGGCAAATTGCCAAACGCTGGTGTCTTTGACGCTTGCGCGCGGGGAAGTGCCGGTGATGGTCGCGTTGCGTCTCTTTCTGCCCGACAGTTGGACAAGCAACGTGTCTCGTTTGAAGCGCGCTCGCGTGCCAGTCGAACACCGAACGCCACGGTCCAAGCCGGAAATTGCTTTGGCCGAGATTGACCGCGCGATGGCAGCCAACTTGCGCTTTAGATGTGTGCTGGCGGATGCAGGGTACGGACTCAGCGCACCGTTTCGACAAGGGCTAACAGAGCGCGGGCTGGCCTGGGCTGTCGGCATCCCTCGGCACCTCAAGGTGTATCCGGTTGATGTACAGCTCATTTGGCCGATTACCAAAGTCCGCGGGAAACCACGAAAGCACCACGTGCCAGATATCTTATCGATTGCGGCAGAACAAATGCTGGCCAGCGCCAAATGGAAAACCGTGAGTTGGCGCAGCGGGACGAAAGGTCGGCTGAAAGCCCGATTTGCTGCTCTCCGTGTCCGCACCGCCGACGGCCCTCCGCAGCGGATTTGGGATAAAAGTCATCAGCATCTCCCGGGCGACGAAGCTTGGCTCATTGGCGAGCAACGTGCTTCAGGGGAGAAGAAATACTATCTCGCCAATCTCCCTGCGGCGACGGACCTGCGCACACTGGCCGCCACCATTAAGGCAAGATGGATTTGTGAGCAGGCGCATCAGCAGTTGAAGGAGGAGCTTGGACTTGATCACTTCGAAGGGCGATCATGGCAGGGTCTTCATCGCCATGCCCTGATGACAATGATTGCCTACGCCTTCCTGCAACATCGTCGCCTCGCATATGCGGGGCGGAAAAAAAAGAATCAACGGGCCTCCGCCTCAGCCAACCATGCCCGCCGTACGTCAAGCCATCGTCGATCTCATCCTGCGGCCGCCGGCTCCGTGGTGTCCGTACTGCCGAAAACAAATCCTTGAAGAGGCCCAGCACAAACAGTTTCTGCCAAAGTAGTGTTAGTTGGAAGTTTTCGTTTGCTATCAGTGAAATCCCTCCAAAATTCATCGAAGGTTGCCCAACACCAACTGTCGGGAAGAATGTCAGACTGCCACTCGCCCCTGTCAATCTCGACGCTCACTCCGCCGCCTCCGCCACAGATTTCTCGCCTTCAATTTGGGGTTCAAGGTCCTCCGAAAGAGCCTCGATATCATCAAGTGCTGCCTTCAGGTGCCCGATGATAGCGGCCGCAATATCCTCAGGCTCAATCAGTTGATCCTCAGCCTCCGCCTCGGTGTCGCGCAACCATGCAATATCAAGGTTGTCGTTGCGCGCCTTGATGACTTCTCGTGTGAAGCATCGCCAGCGTCCTTCTTCGCCCTCATCTTTGCGCTTGCCGCCGTTATTCGGATCGTTGCCGTAGGCTTTCTCGAACTCAGCAAAATCCTCAACCGTTAGCGGACGTGTCTTCCCGAATGCAGGCATGTTTGCCCGCATGTCGTACACCCAGACCGCCTTGGTGTTTCCCTTGTCCGTCTTGCCGCGTTGGAAGAATAGTACGTTCGTCTTCACGCCCTGCGCATAAAAAATGCCGGTAGGCAGCCGCAGAATGGTGTGAAGGTTACACAGGTCCATCAGCCAAGTACGCACGTCCTGACCGGTACCATCGGCAAACAGCACGTTGTCAGGCACCACCATTCCGACACGGCCACCCGGCTTCAAAGCGCGGACCACATGCTCTACAAACGCCAGTTGCTTGTTGGAGGTATCCGCAGTGATTGAGAAGTCGGAGCGAGTGGGCCGACCGCCGCCCTTTTTCGTGCCGAAGGGTGGATTGGTCAGCACGATGTCTGCCTTGGGCAGACGTTCTCCGTCGGGCGACAGCGTATCTGCCAACTCGACACCGCCTTCAATTCCGTGCAGCAATAGGTTCATCATGCAAAGCCGATGCGTGTCAGGGACCAACTCCGCACCGAGGAACGCGCTATGCCGCTGAAAATGGGCTTGCTGTTCAGGAAGCTTGTAGAGGTCGTCGGTGTGATCCTTGATGTACCGGTCGGCGGCAATCAGGAACCCGCCCGTACCTGCGGCGGGGTCCTGCACGACCTCTCCGGGCTGCGGCTTGATTAGCCGCACGATGCAATCGATCAACCTTCGCGGCGTGAAGTACTGCCCGGCACCCGATTTTTTGTCCTCGGCATTTTTCTGCAACAAACCTTCGTAAATGTTGCCCAAGCCTTCCTCTCGCGCCGAGAACCAGTCGAGTTGATCAATGCTTGCCGTGAGCGCCTTGAGATTGGTCGGCTTGCGCAAGTGGGTCTGCGCGTCGATGAAGATGGCGCGGACCAAGCCGTCCTTAATTTCCGGCTTGCCAAGGTCCAGCAACAACCGCTTGTAATAATCGAGTTGATCGAGACCGTCTCGCTTCGCTAGTTCCCGCCACCTGTATGTCTTTGGCAGGCGATCCTCCTTCTTGGTCTCCTCAAGCATCTTGAGGAAAAGCAAGAAGGTTAGCTCCGTCACGTACTCGTTGTAACTTACGCCGTCATCTCGCAGGATGTGGCACATAGACCACAACTTGGCAACGATATCCCCGGTGCTCGTCATTAGCCCGCCTTCTTCCACATTTCTTCGTTGATGTCGCTCAGGACGCGCTCTAGCTCGCCGTCAAAGACCTTGTTTAGCCGTGCAAAGCCACCATCCGCAGCAAACGGGTCTCGATCAAGCGCGTCGCGGTCCACGATGATTTCCTTTTCGACTTGTTCGCCAATACGGCGCAACCATCGCTTCTGCGGATCGCTCCATTTCCTCGCCTGCAAGACCCTCTGCAAGGCATCCCTTACCCGGTCGGCATACGCGATTAACGGATCACCTAGGGCCGCTTGCCGCACAAAGCCAACGATGGATGCAGCGATATCCACATTTTTCGCATCGGCCCAAGCGCGACGCAGGTTGGCTTCTGAATACCCTTTTTGGTCGAGCGCAGTCCGAAGTGCCCGAAGATCGGCACGGGTTAGATCACGCGGACGCTGCTCAACGATTTTCAGAGCCGCGATTTGGTTGATGTTCTTCTGCACGTAGTCCCGGAACCCTTCCAGAAAGTCCTCCGGCTTTTTGGCATCACCATAGCCGCGCGTTACAGCGACTACTTTATCGGTGTGAGGCGAAATCGGGATCAAGCGGGGCGATCCTTCGCCATCGCCTTGCCAGTCCAAGATTGCGCCGATACCAGTGCGGGGAGAAAGCCATTTGGCGAGTTCAGCGGGCTTACTATCCAATAGCCGTTTCAAAGTGGCTTCCGGTGCTTCGCCCGCAACCCCTTCGTACTTGGCCCTGACCTCGCTTGGCGTCTTCTTCAATATGCGCCGCAACTTCACCGCAAGTTGCTGGCGAACGCTTTCCCGGTGAGCGTCCTCCTGCGAGCCAACCATCTCTTTCACCAATTGCGCGAAAGTAATGGATGGGTTGACCACCACCGGCTTCATTTCCGTGAGATTTTGCAGGTGCGGATAAAGGTCGACCGCATCGAAAATGCGAAAGACCTCCTTCTCTATCTCCGGGCACAATCGTGTGGCGCGGCCAATCATTTGCTCATACAAAATGCGGCTATTGACCCGTCGCAAAAACACAAGGTTTGTTATCGACGGAATATCTACACCAGTCGTCAGTAGATCGACGGTGACAGCAATTCTCGGATCAGCATCGTTGCGATATGACCGGATCAAAGTTCCGACGCGATCCACACTGCCCGTGATTTTCCTCACGGCAGCGTCGTCAATTTCACCCCATTTCTTGGCGAACGCCTTTTTGATTTCAGCAACAACGATGTCGGCGTGCGCGTCCGTAGCGGCGAAGACTAAGGTCTTGCCAGCCATGCGGTCGTGCGGATCGATGTGGTTCGCAAGTTCCTCCGCCACCACTCGATTGAAATCGGTCGTTACGACTTGCTTGTTGAACTTTTCAACGTCATAGCGGATTTCATCGGGCGCATGAGCCAGATCAACTTCGCCGGTCGCGGTATTCAGCAATTCGACGGGCTCGTCCTTCGCGAACACGATCCCTGCCCGTGCGAGCGCAGTTTCGATCCGAATTGGAGGTTCGTGATCGATAAGGTAACCATCGATGACCGCCTGCCGGTAAGAGTAGGTGAAGATTGGATCGCCAAAAATCTCGGTCGTGTGCAAGGCGGGCGTCGCAGTTAGACCAATCTTCACCGCGTCGAAATATTCCAGCACGCGTCGATATTTCGAGATGTAGTCCTCTTGTCCTCAGAAACTCAATTCGGCATCGGACATTTCCCGGTCGAGTAGATAGCCCCGGTGACATTCATCGATCACCATCAGGTCGTATTGATCTACCGGAGGAGTTTCCGAGCGATCGGTCGCGTACAGAACTCGCTTTACCAAGCCTTGGATTGTGCAAATATGCACCTTCGTCTCGGTCTCGGGGCTTATGTCGGCAAGTTTCTTGAGACCGAATATGTCTGCAAACGCCTTACCGGAAACGATTTTGGTGGTCGTGAACTCACCCGCCGCTTGCTCTCCAAGTGCGGACCGGTCCACGACGAAACAGATGCGCCGAAACCGCTTGGTAGCGAGCAAACGGTACAGCATCGCGATCGCAAGTTTGGTCTTGCCGGTTCCGGTTGCCATCGCCATGAGCATCGAGCGGCGGTCAGTGGCGAGAGCGTGCTCGACCGCCTTGATCGCGCCCTTTTGATAGTCGCGGAGCGGGAAGCCAAACTCAAATGGCATTTCTTTGAGCGCGTCCGTTGCAGCATCTTGATTGACGTCAAGTTGCTCGGTCAGTCCTTCCGGCGTAGGCCAACTCACCAGCGCGCGACGATGGTTCGCAGCACGCCTTGTATCGCGAAACCAGATGCCGCTCTCGGTCACAAGTTGCTTCAAGTATGGACGGCCGTTTGTAGCAAAGACGAACGGCACCTTGTGCGTTCCCCAAGGCCCACCGGCAAATTGAAAATCGTCAGTCGCTTGTACGCCATTTGAATATCGCTCGGCTTGATCGATTGCCGCGGAAACGTTCTTGCTTTTCCGTTTAGCCTCCACCATTCCGACAAGCGTCAGGCCAACGAACAGCGCGTAGTCCGCAGGGCCCTTCTTCGTCGGCCATTCAGCAATGGCCAAGGATCTACCGCGAGCCGGTCGCACCCCCTTCGAGTATCGGAGGTTGATAGTGTCGGCTTCCCATCCGACTTCCCGCAGTTGTTCGTCCACGAGGACACGAGTGTCCGCCTCGTCCAGATCGATCGCTTGGGCCGCAGCCTCGGCAAGGCGAAGGGTGTCTTGCTTTACGGCAGTTGAACTGGCAGCCGAGGCGGCTTGCCATTCAACCATGTTTTCCGCCAGATCTCTCGCGCTCAGTATTGCAGGTGAAGGAAGTCGGGGGGAACGCAGACGCTCGACCCCTTTCTCCAACCTAAATGCATCGCGTCTCTCCAAACTAAACGCTTCGGCCCCAGCGGTCGCTTGCAGGATCGCCAATTGTTTAGTCAGTTCCGCTTTTGCCGCCTCTGCCTCGCTCGCGAGTTCTTCCCAAACCTTCCGCTCCTCTGCCGCTCCGTGCGCACCTTGCTCGGCGGCCAGTCGCGCCGCTTCGGCTTCGGCAGCGGCGGTTTTGGCGCGCTCTGCCTCACTAAGCGCGGCGTCACGCTCCGCTTTCAGCCTAGCGAGCTCAGCCGCAACTTCGATCGTTGGATCGGTTGGTGGTCGTGGCGGTTGAAATGGACCAGCCTTAAACTTGCTGTCCTGGAACGTGCGATGGAACCAAATCGCTAGTTGTCTGGCCATTTTGAGATTGGCCAGAGCGGTCGCGTAATCACCTTCGCGCCGATGCGTGGCCGCGTTCCCCGCCATCCGCAATTGGTGAAAAAGTTCGAGAACGTTCCCGGGATAGCTTCCCTCGACCCGCAGTCGGCGAAGAAGATCCGCCTGCGTGTCTTGTGGGTCGGGTAGCAGACCCGATTTGGCGGCGACTATCTGTGCTAACAGCTCGCCAAACTGGCGGATTGTAATCAGCGCGACGATAGGGTCCGAAGTGAAATAGTGCTCCGATAGAGCACCAATCCGCTCCAAATCGGGAAAACGCTTCGCGAGAAAGTAAAAATTGGCAGATTTCGGCTGCCCAAGCCCATTCATCTGTTGCCGACCCGCCCTCGTGCCGTAGCGACATGCCCTTCCAGCACTGGCCGGAACAGTACAACCAGAATGCTCGAAGCCCGCCTACATTGCAACCACAAGCCTTGCGGGATCGTGCTATTGGGACGTTAACTATACGGCAGGGTCTATCCGGAAAATCACGGTGTACGTGCAGTGCACGCCTATCTGTTGAGAGCGCAGGTGTCCTAATTCGCTTTGGCGAGGATAAAGGACCTCTGTCTTGCCCGGCCTGCCGAATGTAGGAGGAGCAGGGCCGACCGTGCTGCCAGACCGGCGTCGATCCAATTCCAGACCTCGACATTGATGGTGCGTCGCTTCGGCGCGGAGCCAGCCGGTGCGTCGGTCGGTGCTGACCATGATCGAGAACGAGGGCCGCGCCATCTTCGGCCTGGACGCGAGCCGTGCTATGGCTTCCGCGCAGGCGGGCCGCTGCGAGGGAGAGGAGCACAGCGACCCGCCCGCCATACATCCCCGCCGTGCTCGACTGCGGCGGCGACGCTTGCGCGGCGGCCATGCCAACCGCCGACCCTCAGCACCTCACCGACATTGCAGCGGATGCCGTCGAATTATCGGCGGTCCCGAGAAGGCTGCCGAAGGTTCAGTAAGGTCACCCTCCGCAGGACCGCCACGAGACCGAGCGCAGCGTTAGGAGCACCGTTGCCCGGTCCCGCTTCCGCCGACTGCCGCGCGAAGCCGTCCTGCGGAATACTCCACGACCCTTTCGTGGGCGTGGCCGTGGAGAAAATCATCATGCCGCACTCGTTTCGAGAGCGAAGCCGAGCACCGCCATGACATGCGCATTTGCGCGGTGCTCCAGATTGTCGCCTTGACCTTGCGCGTGCCAGATAAGCGCGGCTTCCTGCCTCTCGATCATGAACCGGTCGCGATCAATCTCGGCAAGCTTCATCTGGCGATCTTGCTGCGATAGCGCGTGCCCGTCGTCGCTTTCGCTGTCGATTAGACTGTCGATTGCTTTGAGCAATGCGGGCCGGTGCAACCAACAGAATAGCGCGAGCACGTCCGTTGTTTCGCCTTGCGCATTGCCGACGATCGGCTTGCCGCCATCGGTCATCGCGACCAACGGCAGCACCGTGTCGGCGCGCGGCCATCCGACCTGACCGAAGTGCTCCACCACCATGCTTACGTCAGGCACGCCGCGCATCGCGAGGTTTTCGATTTGCTCTCGCATACGCGCCTTGCAATCGCTCGATGGGAACGGCGCGGAGCGGATGCGATGCGCGTCAGCGTCCAGTTCACGCAACCGATGCCTCAACCGCTCGGCCGCATCGCGCAGCCGCTCGTTCTTCCGCATCACCTCGGCGGGCTCGATCACCGCGCTTTCAATCAACGTCGTGCCGCCCGGTCGGCCGCTCAGCCAAGCTTCGCAACGTTGCAGAAAGGTGCCGACAGCGTGCATCGTTGCGCCGCGTGATTGCTCCAACGAGGTCAGCCTTGCCAATTCGGCTTCGAGCCGCGTGACGGTGCGCCGGATGTCGGCAACCTGCGGGTCGTCGTCATCCAACCCGAAGCCGCCTGCCATCCGCGCCAAGGTCAATTGCTTGTGCCGTTGCTGCGCTCGGTACAAGTCGGCGCGCGTCGAGCGGATTTCGTCGATGACCGGCAGCCAAATTGCGCGAGTGTCCACCGTCTTCTGACGCAACGCTTCAAGCTTTCCACGCGTCGCGTCTGTCGGCAGCACGTCAATCGGATCACCGAGATTGAGCACCGTCAGTGTCGGCCCACCATGGCGTCGACCACGCCGAGTTGAAGGGCTGGTTGTTCTGCCGCGAGCTGAATGGCCCCAAGCTCGTCGAGCGCATCGACGGCGAACGCCGGCTTGGTGCCCTCGACGGCATGGTGCGCCGAGCCATCGAACGTCGGCGTCCCGACCTTCTCATTCTCGACCCGTTCGTGAAGCTGCACACGCTCGTCGAGAACGATAACGCCGACATGGATTTCGTCTGCGCTCAGTTGGTCAAGATCGCGCACGACTCCGACATCGCCGTCGATTGCCCCGTTCATACCCGCAAGGGCGAGCTTGAGGCCGGCAATTCCGACAACCGCCGCGGCGCCAGCGCCCAGCGTGATGCCGGCCGCCTCGATTACACGCTCACTCATATGACTGAGGAGGAGGCCCGCCGCTTCGGCGTCGATCTTGATGAACGCCGGGACTACGTCAGGCTCGATCGTGCCAAGGCGAACATTGTGCGGCGCTCCATCAAGGCGTCGTGGTTCCACATGACCAGCGTGCCCTTGGGCAACGTGAGCATGATCTATGAAGAGGGCGACGACGTGCAGGCGATCGAAAAATGGCTCCCGCCCGAGGTCTGGGCTGGAATCACCGACGAGCAGATCAACGCGATCCTGGACGACCTCGAGGCCGGGCCGGGGGACGACCGGCGCTATTCCGCGGCTCCGCGGAATTCCCGCACACGGCTCCTGCCTTGGGTGCATGACGGCGAAGCGCTTGTCAGGATACGGGTGAAGGATACGCGGTTGGGGGAGCCAGTCGGCCGCCAATCGTTGCATTCGTTGCCATGAGAAGCGGTCCTTCTGGCCGCGCCGCCGCAGCGTGCGACCAAGAGCCGGGCCGCGTGGCTTGTCGTGCAACAGCACTGCCCCGGCAAGACCGAGGCGGCGTGCCGTGAGATCATTCGGGACTGGCTCAAGAGCGGCGTGCTCGTCAGCAAAGACTACGACGACCCGAAACGGCGAGAGCCCGCCAAGGGCTTGTTCGTTGACAAAGAGGCCCGCAATCGGACGCGAGAGGCGGCCTAACGCGGTGTGGAGATCCGGGGAAGTGCCAATTTGGGCTGCCCGTTTAGACCATTTTTAATCGGGCACCGATCGGGCAACCGATGTTCTGCCCGCTCAAACCGGGTCCTAAGCAAGTGCACTAAACGGGCAGGGCTTTCTTGGCCTGCCCGTTTACGCAAAAGCGATCGTGCACTTGCCGGGCAGGACCCTTGGCGCGATCGGGCACTTTTCCTAATGAAAGTCGGAGAGAAACGATTCCGATAACTTGCTGCGCGAACCTCGCGGTCGACCAGCGGGATTGCCAGATTGCCCGGGCGGCCAAGGCGGCGCCAGATTGGAATTGGCCGTGCCCGTAGTGAGGGCAGCGACCTTTCAGATATTGAAATAGTTGATCAGCTATTGAGTGGAGCGCCTGGTGCATTTGAGTTATTCTACGAAAGGTACGAGCGTCTGATCTATCATTGCATCCGCACACGGGCGGATGCGGCTGACGTCGCCGACATATTTCAGGGTTTCTTCGAACGTTTGGTGGAACGCGACTACCGCGTCTTACGGCTTTGGCAACGAGGATCGTCGCTGCCGATCTAGATGTTGACGATGGGCGGGCTGCTAACATTCGCAGCAAGATCAAGCCACTTCCGTAGATGGACACTCATTATTTTTGACTGCAAGAAGGTAGTTTAGGGAGGGGGCGGCGATTGGACGAGGCAAGCCGGTCGATGTTTGAAAGTAGAGTAGGCCAGATCGTTTCGGCGGCGCTACTTTGGCTTGTTCTGTTTGTACCGTGTTTCGCGTCGGCACAGGGGCTCGACGAGGCAACGGCTCTAAATCAACAGGTCATTCAGCTATATAAGAACGGGCATTATTCCGAAGCGCTCCCGCTTGCGCAACGGGCGCTGGCCATACGAGAAAGGGCTCTCGGCCCCGATCACCCAGCTGTTGCGCTAGCGCTGAACAATCTGGCGGAGCTTTATCGAGCCCAAGGTCGCTACGCCGACGCCGAGCCACTGTACAAGCGGGCGTTGGCGATACGAGAGAAGGCACTCGGTCCCAACCACCCAGATGTTGCGACAGCGCTGAACAACCTGACGCTCTCGGCCGCGGGCCTTGATCACGTCACCGTCGGGCGCAGGCCGCGGCTTCTCTCAGACAATGGCTCATCTTACGTGGCGGGCGATCTGGCCAAGTGGCTCGAGGACAAAGGCATCGAGCATGTGCGCGGGGCACCCTAATCATCCGCAAACCCAGGGCAAGATCGAGCGCTGGCACCAGACCCTGAAGAACCGAATTCTGCTCAACAATTATTACCTGCCCGGCGACCTCGAACGGCAGATCGACGCCTTTGTTCGGCACTATAACCATGTCCGCTATCACGAGAGCATCGACAATCTCACCCCGGCCGACGTCTACTTTGGAAGGGCCGAGACAATCCTCGCTGAGCGACGCCGCATCGTAAGCGTCAAGGTGACCGCACATGGCGCGGTTGATTGAGATCTGAGAGTCTTCGGCGTTGATGAAGTCGGAGATCTGGTGATGCAAATTTCTGTAAGTACGCCTATGCCTGATGATGGAAATTGTCAGGTGATCGAGCACCTGGAGGCACGGCCTCTTCGGGCTCGGCGCGGCTGGTCCGCCGAGGCGAAGGCCCGGCTTGTGGAGGAGACGCTTGTTCCCGGCGCCAATGTTTCGGCGATTGCCCGGCGGGCCGGAATGGCTCCGTCGCAGTTGTTTGGTTGGCGACGCCAAGCGCTGGCAGCGAGGGTTGCGATCGGGAACGGGGCGGTAGACGCCGGTCGGGCAATGCGGTTCGAGCGCATTGCGGCGGTGAGCCGCGGGCTGGTGGAAATTGTCATTGGTGAAGTGGTGTTGCGCGCCGGAAGCGATGTCGAGCCTGATCATCTCGCCAATGTCATCCGTGCGGTTCGCAAGGCATGATCCCGTCGGGCGTTGAAGTTTATGTTGCCAGCACGCCGGTCGACTTCCGCAAGGGGCCGGTGTCGCTGATGGCCCTGGTGCGCGACGGCGGTGTTGATCCTTTCAATGGAGCGCTCTACGTCTTCCGCTCGAAACGAGCCGACCGGGTGAAGATCGTTTGGTGGGACGGCGGCGGTATTTGCCTGTTTGCGAAAACGCTCGAGAAGGAGCAGTTTTGCTGGCCCCGGATTGCTCCGGCGACAGTGCAACTGAACTATGCCCAGTTGCTCGCCCTTGTCGACGGGATGGACTGGAAAAAGGTTCGGCCGACAACGGTGCAGCGTCCGCAATCGGTTGGCTAGAAAAGGCTGTGACATTTTGAATCGGGGCAGTTGAAATGCCTCGAAAATCGGCGGCGATCATGCTCTGCTCTCGGCGATGATGCCGACCGTTGCCGAGCTTCCGGACGATATTGATACGCTCAAGGCGATGGTGCTGGCCACAGTCGAGCAGCGCGCGGCGATGGAGGCGGAGAATAGCCGCATTGCCTCCGAGATCGCAGCTCTCAAGCTGATCAACACAACCTCGGATGCGCGAATTGCGGAGCTGACGGCGATCGTCAAGACGTTTGAACGCATGCTTTACGGCACGCGCTCGGAACGCATGCGCGGGGAACGGCTGGACGATGAGCAGATCGACTTCGTGTTCGACGAGATCGAGACCGGCGTGGCGGCGATCGACGCCGAATTGGAGACAGCGGCCAAGGACAAGCTGAAGCGCGCGCCGCGGCCGCGCAAGGGCTTTGCGCCTCACCTGGAGCGGATCGAGCAGGTTATTGAGCCAGGGGTCCCGCCCGGCTGCGAGGATCTGGAGAAGGTCCTGATTGGCGAGGACGTATCGGAGCGTCTCGACGTGGCGGCGGCGAAGTTCCGGGTGATCGTGACCCGCCGCCCGAAATACGCCTATCGCGGCCGCGACGGCGTGATCCAGGCGCCGGCGCCGCCCCATATCATCGAAAGCGGCATTCCGACGGAGGCGCTTCTGGCCCAGATCGCCGTCGCCAAATATGCCGACGGCCTGCCGCTGTATCGGCAGGAGACGATCTACGCCCGCGACAAGACCGAACTGAGCCGTTCGCTGATGGCCCAATGGATGGGCAAGGTCGGCTTCGAACTGCAGCCTCTGGCGGACTATGTTCTCGCGCGCATCAAGCAGGGCGACAGGCTGTTCGCCGACGAAACCACATTGCCGACGCTGGCGCCGGGAAGCGGCAAGACCCAAAAGGCCTGGTTATGGGCCTATGCGCGCGACGACAGGCCCTTCGGGCGTACCAGTCCGCCGATGGTCGCCTATCGCTTCGAGGACAGCCGCAGCGGCGACTGCGTGGCGCGTCATCTGGCAGGCTTCACCGGCATTCTGCAGGTGGATGGTTACGCCGCCTACACACAGCTGGCCAAAGCGAAAGCCGGCTCCAATGAGGTGATGGCTCTCGCGGGCTGCTGGGCACATCTGCGCAGACGGTTCTATGAACTGCACATCAATGGCAGTTCGCAAATTGCGACGCAGACGATCACAACGATGGCCGAGCTCTGGAAGATTGAAGAGAAGATCCGCGGCCGCGATCCTGCCGCACGCCTGACCGCGCGTCGGGACCGTTCGGCGGCCATCGTAGCTGACCTCTTCAAGCTCTGGGAAACGGAATTGCCGCGCATCTCGGGAAAGTCAAAACTGGCCGAGGCGATCCGCTACGCCACGTCCCGACGCGAGGCTCTCGGGCGCTTCCTCCTCGACGGTCGCGTCGAAATCGATTCCAACATTGTCGAACGGGCCATCAGACCCCAGACAATAACGCGAAAGAATGCGCTCTTCGCGGGCAGCGATGGCGGTGGCAGGACGTGGGCAACCGTCGCCACACTTTTGCAGACGGCAAAAATGAACGACGTCGATCCGTTTGCCTGGCTGACGCAGACGCTCGAGCGCCTCGCCAACAGGTGGCCGATCTCCCAGATCGAAAACCTCATGCCGTGGAATTACAAAGCCTGAACGGTCACAGCTTGGCGCTTTCGCCGCATCAAGCGAGCAACTATCGCAAACCGACGCTTGCAGCATCAGCTGCAGGCCGCTTAAACTCTAACCCCTGATGAGCCAGAGCCTCCCTTCGCAAAACGCCTAACGAGTCTCAAATTATCTGACGACGGACAGTCACAGGCCCGCCAGCGCACCACGCCATGGATGGCCGGGATCGGCCCTTCGTCCACGATTTGCGCCAGAAATTCCCGGTGTCCCTTGTTGAGCTTCGCCCGGCGCACCTGGTGCGGTGACATTGATCAGACCATCAGGCCCGTGCTCGTTGAACCGGATCACCCAGTCGCGAAGCGTCTGTCGGTCCATCCCGCCGACCTTGGCGGCCTCCGCCCGCGACGAGCCATCAAGCACCGCAGCGATCGCCAGAAGGCGCCGGACCTGATCGCTGTCCTTCGCCCGGCGCGCCAGCCGGCGCACCTCAACCGCTGTAAAATCCGTTCGAACCGCAACAGGCTGGCCCATGGCGACTCCCTCCAGTTGCCATGTTGAATCATCGATCCTCTGATTTGGGAATCCCCCGAGAGTCAGCGCCTTGGATTAGTGTAAGGCGTTGGCAAGGCGAGCCTGCCTTCGTCATTCAACGACTTCAGCAGCCACATGTGAAACTGAAACTGCTGTTCCGGAATCGGTCGCCGAACGATAGTGACTTCGCCTTTTCCTCGGAAGGTGGCAACGTAGAGCCCGTCATCCCTGAACGTTCGTAGTACTTCTGCCGCGATATCGCGAGTGCTGGCTTTGCTGCCGAGGCTTTCCGCGATTCGGCGGCCAATTTCGTTGTTGAGCTGATCCGCAACGGTATCCGCTTCGAATAGCGCATTGGAAGGTACGGCTCGGTTAGTGAAACTTCTTTTGGTGGTGTCGACAGTAATGTTTTCGTGGGCGGCTCCCACGGCTACGGCGTGGTTCCTGCCCCATTTCTGAGTGATGACGGCCTGCCCGAAGGTATGCCTGAAGGCATTCATCTCACTCCCGTTCTGCAAGACGTCTCCTTTGTCTTTGTTGCTTTGCCCTGGAAAAGTCATCCCGTTGGCCCGAAGTACCAACGGATCATTGAGTTCCAGTTTCAGATTTATCAAGAAATTTTTTACAAGTTCTTCAAGGGTAAACAGCAGCCACCATACAAAAATTGGATCGAAACCCAAAATAGCTTGCCGAACTACGTTAGGAATCACGGTTTCTCCGAGTATCCCGGTGGCCGTCGGATCGGGGGCAACTATCTCCCGTGGAGGTGTTGGGATTAGTCGTGCGCTCCATTTTCCCGAACGTAGATTCACATTCGATTGTGCCGGTGGGCGTATGGGTTCCGTACCACGATAACCACCGGGGTTCGGTGGCACGCCGTTCGGAGGAAGTTCTTTGGACGCTGGAGGCGGACCTTCGATCTTCCCGACCGTGCCAACAGGGATGAGGTACTCCTGACCCGGTTTGATTTTGTCCGGATTCTCTAACGGCCGACCATCGGGCGCCTTCGCAATCCCTAGATAAGCGCCGTAAGCCGAATCGCGTCCATACTCTTTGTCATACCCGAGTTGTGCCAGTGACGACGAGACCCATGTCCCTTGCTTTGCTCGAAATCGTGCGTACCGGACACCTTCGCGATTCTCCGTACCGACAAGGGTGCCTGGGTTACCATTGTCTGTGGCACGACGCTCAGTGCTTCGCGCGGCGCCACCCAGCCCACGTGCGGCTTGCTGCGTAGCCGCGGTCCCACCACTTGACCCGGCGGGGGTCTTGAGTCCCTTTTCCTCTTCAGTGATCGTCATTGGCGCGATAACTGTTCTCTTCGACTGGTGGGTCAAGAAGCACGGGCCGCGCCCCAAGGTCCGATGCTCGATCGGGATCAGATCCGAACACAGGGCCAAAAGCATAACCCGCGGTCACCACCAAGGGAAGTCAAGTTCTGTCCGGTTCGGAATTGACGGTCCCAACACTCAATCAGAGCCCGATTTCGAAGGAACTGTAGTGTCCCAAAGATTGCCCCGGTACGACCAATCGCTTGCGATTTCCTGGGTCTCCAGCTTCTTCGTGCCCTCAATCTCAGCGCGCCCATATTTCAGACGCCAGTCCTTCGAGCGGACCGCCCGAAAAAGATGGGCGCTCAGCCATAGTTAGCTTTCGCGACGTCGTCGACCCAGATCGATGAAGTGTCACTCCGTGTCAATCACGAGATCACGGGCGTTCTCGATCACGATGTTCTTCTCGATATCGGGATCTTCGCGCTCTCCCTCCAGTGCTCGCGCCGCCAGCCGGATGTTCTCTAGCTCCGCGCGCCGGACCTCGGCCTGTACCTTCTTCACATCGAGCGCGCGATGGATAAGCTTGAAGTCCTCAAGCAGCGGAAATACGTCCCCGCCAGGCGTTCGATGTAGAGCGAATTGGTTGGCTCGATGACGAGGTCGTTGCCCTTCCGCGGCCAGGTGAGTCGGTCCGGATCACTTTCATAAACTGCTTTCGCAAGCGCCTCCAGTTCCTTGATGGTGTAGTTGCCAGCAGTTCGGATCGCGCAACAGGAGCTCCTCGCCCACGTCGAGGCAGTCCTGCATCATGTCCAGGGTGATTTTACGCCGAATGGTATCGAAGGCGGATTCATTGTGTTCGCCTGAAAGACCGAAATTTCTCGTTCCAGGTCGGCATGCCAGTGCACCCCCATCTGCGCCGGAACGTCTGCAAAGGCGCCAGGGAGCGTCAGATCACACGGGTCCTGCTCCGGTGTGATGTGACCCACGGGATGAGTTCGTCGAACATCTCTGAAACGACCAGCTTCATGGCTGCTCCGTGTGAGTATGGCTCGAACGGTCAAAACAGCGTCCTTCTGCGTCCGAAAAATTCCGGCAATGCCCCGTCGCCTAGACTGGCTATCCTGCACGTCGGGAAAACCGATCGAATCATTGCCCGGCGTCTACCGTTATGTTCTTGTTGTCTCCTACCACCACGACCTTGTCGATATCGGGATCGCCCAATTCACCGTTCGCCAACCGCGCGGCGAGCCGCAGATTCTCCAGTTCGGCGTGACGCGCTTCGGCCTGCGCTTTCTTGATATCGATGGCGCGGTGGATGAGCTTGAAATCTTCGAGCAATGGATGCGTGCCGACAAGAGCTTCTATGTAAAGTGACGATGTCGGAACCACGACAAGTTCGCTCGTGTCGTTTGTGCTCATCATTCGTTCAGCTAGGATACGCTTTATCTCGTCGCGGTGTTGATTGTAGGCGGCTGGATCCCGCTCGTACAGGCAACGTACAAGCCCCTTCAGTTCGTCAATGCTGTATCCACCAAGTGAGTCAGGATCTCGAAGCTGCAAGTCTTCATCTAGGTTCAGGTAATCTTGCATCATGTTGAGAGTGATAAAGTTGCTCTTTTTGAGCGCAAAGATAGCGTAATTTCCTTTGTAGCCTAGGACCTGATCGAGATCGGCAATCTCCACCAACTTCCTTGTTTGGACATCGACTTTCGGTACCGGGATTGAGAGCGAAAGCGTTCGCTTGCCTTCAATGAGATCCAATATGTCGGGATCCAACCTTCGCACGGGCACTCGTACATCGGTGGTATCGAGCTCGATATCAGGCGCGTCTATATTGTACAGACGAAAGTATCGCTGGTCCGGCGGCTCGTAACTCCAGATGGCTTGCATGTAGTGTAAAATGTTATCTTTGATATGCACGCGCAGCCTATCGACCGCGGCAACATTGTCATAATGTTCTTTGACTGCCGCGGAGAACTTATCCGTCGCGCTCTGTAGGGCTGTGTTCGCCACCTCGAGCTCGGCCAGCAGTCGCGCCCTTTCCCGCTCGGCGCGATCGCGTGTTTCCTTAACATAATCGACCATCGCCTGTGCGGCGCTAACCGCTCCCGTATCCTTTTGCCCGGTGAAATTGATGGGATCGAAGATGCGCGAGACTATATTGATCATTCCTTGTTGCTGTTCGGCGGTACCCAACCCGCGTATCGCATTCATTACGTCCTGCTGGTCCTTCGTAAGGACCTGATTCTGAGCTTGAATCTGTTGAGTAAGCGCCTCAATGACCGCTTTTTGTGCCTGCGCATTGCTCTCCAGAATGCGAATGTTGATTTCCGCTCCAACGAAGCTTTTCACGAGGTAGTCGAGCGCTGGACGAAACGAGTCGTCGAGGATGCTCCTCCTGAGGATCCAATCATGCCTGATTAGCCATGCATCATCGATCTCGTGCGGTGCTGGCACGTCGTTGGCTACGAGAATGACAGGGGTGATGCGTTGAATCCGCTCACTTAAAGCATAAGTGCGCTGCAACTCATAAAACAGATATGTAACGGCGAGCTCGTCGTTCGGATTCTGGATTTCATTGAAAGTCGTCTCTTCGGTTTCTGTTGAGCTGGCTGTTTCAAGCTCGACTTTGTTCTGCTGGCGATACTCCTGTGCTGCCTTCACTACGCTTTCACGAAACTCACGCTTAGTTGTCTGAGACGCCTTACTTTGATCGCCGCCGGCCTCCTGCGTGGCCTTGATATCGTATATCTTATCGTTGCCGATTGTTTCTGCTGCGGTGACTTTGAAATTACTGGTTTGGCTGGCCTTCTCAATGATTTCGGACTCGGCGCGCGAGGTGTCATTCCGCTCCGATCGCCTCGTGTGTAGATTGTCCTCCAACTCCTTACGAGCGCGGCTCTTCTTCGTGACCACTTTTGTAGTGTAACGGCGAATTTCCTTAGGCGCGAGCGGTATCGTGGAAACAAGATCCCCAACTTGGTAGTTCTTGGGTTCCCAAGTTTGGCGATAGGTAATCATCAGGCCGAAATTGATTGAGTCCTTAGCAAACACCTCGAATGCGTATCGCTCCCGCATAACAGCATCTAGCGACACCAACAGATGTTGGAGGCGGCTTGCTCCATTCAACGCGGGTTGACTAGTGGTAACGGTGTCGGTTTGGCTGCTTGCCAGAGCAACAAGGGTTGCTGATCCAGGCTTGATCAACCGAGCTGCTGCGGTCCCCGTATTTGGCCCCATAATCAATCCTTGATCCATGTAAACGTAACGCGCATGCGATCGCTGAGTTTGGTATCGAGCCCTGTCAGCCGATAGAAACCAGTCCGAAACG
Organism: Bradyrhizobium sp. UFLA05-153; assembly: GCF_054185185.1. Classification (NCBI taxonomy): domain Bacteria; kingdom Pseudomonadati; phylum Pseudomonadota; class Alphaproteobacteria; order Hyphomicrobiales; family Nitrobacteraceae; genus Bradyrhizobium; species Bradyrhizobium sp. UFLA05-153. The sequence continues at coordinate 81,418 of NZ_JBBIAM010000025.1, read as the reverse complement.
CACCGATTCCTCTAGGCGCCGCCTTTACGAATTCAAGCGCTGCGGTTCTCAGATCGCTTGTCGCTACCTGCATGCGATCCGTTTGAGATGGATTCCAGCCCTTGTTGTTGTCGGTGCCCACTCCCTTGGTACTGAGAATCGTACCGTCCTGACTGAATAAAAAGAAATCGATCCCTTTCCACCACCACGTTTGTGGAGTGTTGGCGATCACAATCTCGACTTGGCCTGGTGACACCGCATCAGATTCAAAGGTTACCTCAATTCGGTCGCCCTCGAGAGGCAGAGGTGGCTTTTCTCCGCTTTCAGGAGTTTCGAAGTTGTCCCATGTCAACGTTGGCTTTCCTGCGAGCCATTGCGCGATCTTTCCGATGCTCCAACCCACGGGGTCGGAGAAGGCGCCGGCCAAGTCATTTCCAGTTGCACCCGCTACGATGCCGCCCAGTGTGGTATGCTTGGCTACATCGGCGGCCACGCCTGCGGCTGAGATTGACGTGCTGTCGCCAGGAGAGGTTGATTGTTGTAGCGCGGGCGGTGTATCGACAGCCTTGATCGTCGAGAGATCTCGAATTTCGCCCATGAGCTGTGCGAGATCATCCAGCGTGTTGACTGTCAGATCGGGACGGTCGTCGATTCCCAGGGATGTCTTAAGCTTGACGTATTCGTAATAAAGTTCTTTGCCCAGCGTGGTGAGCTGGCCATCGAATACTTCCGTCCATATATGTTGAAACGCTATCTGCAAACTGCTGAAGTCGTGGTACGACGTGACATCCGAGGGCCCTGAGCGCAACTCGAACGTCTGCAATGCATCCGCGAGATCAGCTTGCCGCTGACGCCCTGGGACTTCGAACCGAACCTGCGTCTCCGGAGCAGACACGCTCTCCATCAGCGACGTGACTTGTTGATTGATAAGTGATCGCACATCCGACTCACTGGGCGGCTCAGGACTGTTGCGATCAGAGGGTATGGGGTTGCCGGGTTGGTCGTCCTGCGTGGCGTCAATTTCGTCTTGCTCCATGCTAAGAAGCCACTGTTCTGCCTCTTTTTCAGCATTGCAGGGTGATGGAGCGAAACGGGGGCGTTCAGACGGTAGCGCGTCTATTCGATCTTGGATATAAGTGAGCAGGTCAGCGAGCGCAATCGTACCAAGCATTCCCACAGCAGCCCCGCGTTGGTCGATAAGCGTGATAAGTGAATCGGTCTCGCGAATCCGGAGCGTTCGAAGGTGGGCAGAAGCAGCGAGCGAGTCGAGTCCGGCACGCACTGTGTTTTCCCTGGAGGCGGGGTCGAGTGCAACGCCCGAGTTGGCATACGTAGGCCCTGCTCTGTCGTCAGCGGAGTACTTGCTTGCAGTGAATGCCTTAAAGGCAAGGTCAGCACGCGTCCGCATCGTCTGACTGTCGACCGCCCTCGGACGCAGGTTTTCGGCGAGCGCCGTCTTCAAGTGTCCTTCATTCAGGAACGCGTCGCTTATCGCGGATTGTATCGTCGCGGCCGCGCTGCCTTGTCTCGCCTGGGGCCCGTTGTCCGAATTAAGTTGTTCTGACGGCGAAGTGACACCGCTGGCTCGGACTCCGACTGATTTAAGATCCTCTTCCATGATCAACTCGCACAGCATTTATCGTGCGCAAACAGCATGACCACAATTGCCCAGAGCGCGGCGCGAGGATAGATCTATCGCGGCTTGATGCTACTAACCCGCGGAATCGTCGTTTCAGCTCCGGAAACAGTCGTGTCAGTCTGCTTGAGCGCTTGTGGCTCCGGGGGTGCTGGCTTCGCGTCCTGGAGCGCGGTCCACCAAGCGAACGCCGTTTTAATGATGGGAACCACATCGGCGTCTGCGGCGAGTTCGAGAGTCGCCCTGATGGTCTCTGCGCCAGCGAACGCGGCACGCTGTGCCGCCAGAACCTGATGGCGAGTGAACGAACTTGTCTCAGCAACTCTGGTCTTCTCGGCGATCGCTTCAATGAGTTGCGCGCCCTGGCCCGAGTATAAGCCACCAAGTGGCCACGCGGCCCCTTCCGGTGCCGGTGGCAATCCGTAAGCACGAGCCACAGCGTCATTCTGCAAAACATGCACGCATGTGGAGAATATACTCGATGTCTGCGCGTGAGATGCTTTGACGGCGGTACCGCTAAACGTCGTGAGGTACTCGCTTAGGGTACTGAGTCGATCGCGAAATGCTTGCTTCAGGCTTTCTACCCCCTCATCAAACGTGCGTTTGGTGTATCGCATGGCAGCGTCGAGGACTGCATCGCGAGCAATCTGAAACTGCGTCGCTTGCGGCTCACCGTCAGCGCCCGCGCAATCACATGCGCCGAACACCGCGCGAAACATCGCGGCTCGCTTGACTCGATCTGGGAAGCGAGGATCGGAGCCTGCCCGATACCACAAGTTTGCGAGGTGTGTTGCGACTTCGTCGGGAACTTGGGTAAAGTAGTTGGGACGATCGACAAAATCCTTTGCAACAGCGATCGCGGTTTCGACGATTGCTGCATCCATCGCTGATTGACCGTACATTTCCCCCAACAGAGGGCCCAAATCAACAGGCATTACACCAGTCGCAGGCTTAGGCATTATGACCTCCTTTCAAGGCGTCGCGCTCCGCGCAGTCCAAGGAAATCAAGGCGAAAACGATCCGAGGCCGCTTGCCACCAAGGCGGCCGGGGGCAGACAATGGGGGCACGGAAAGCTCCGGCGATACAAATCACTTTACTCTAGAACCTTTTTGAGTGCAACCAAAGCGGGTAGTCCCGGGGATGTCCCGGGTTCTGTTGAATTTCTGAAGAGGTCGGCGTTGCCCACCTTTGAGCCGGTAGGCTCGGGGTGCTGATTCCACAAAGGAGAGCAACGCCGTGACGAGAGATATCACACCGGCTGGTTCCGCCGGCGACTGGAGCTGTGGACGAAGCGTTTGCAGAAGTGCGGGCGAGCTTCGATCGGTTCTGTCTTGCGGCAGGGATCGAGGCGCTTGGCACGATGATGGAGGCGGATGTCACGGCGGCCTGCGGGCCGCGCCACAGTCGCGACGCGGCGTAGCGGACGCACCGTTGGGGCCGAACGCGACGGCGGATCGGCTTCCACGGTGGCAAGATCGAGGTCGAGCGCCCGCGAGTTCGGGGCCTGGACGGCCGCAAGGTCACGATCCCGAGCTGGAAAATGGCGGCGGAGGAGGACTGGCTCGGTCGCTGGGCGATGAATCTGATGCTGATCAATGTCTCGACGCGGCGGTTCGGCCGCCCGAGGGTGACGTGCCGGCGCCGTCTGGATCTGGGGTTTCGAAGTCGGCGGCCTCGCGGAGGTTCGTAGCGCTGTCAGCGGCGCGGCTGGCCGACTTCATGGCTGCCGATCTGTCCGCGCTCGACCTTCTGGTGGTCCAAATCGACGGGCTGCATCTGGGCGACGATCTCGTGCGGGCTTGACGCTCGTGTCCGAAGCATCCCCATGGCGCTCCACCGCCGCCCGCACGTGAATTCATTGCGCTGTACGCAATTCTGAACGTGGGGCGCTATTGCCGATCGTGCCAGTCGTGAACGAAAAGCCACCTCTCAAAAGCATGTGAAAACTACTATCGTCAGCAACCAGACTTTTTTCAAAGGCGGCTTACGCCGTGATCGCTCCAGTCCGCATTGAACGGCCTCAATCGTGCGCGGTGAAGTGGCCGTGCCAAGCCTCCGCGGTCAATCGCGCAAACTGCTCGCGGTCCAGATGGATGAGTGTGGCGTGATCGCCGCCCTCCATGTAGATCTCGCGTTGCACCTCGATGCTGTCGTCGACGATGACGTCGAGTCCATAGCACTCGCCAACCGGCGGAACGGCCCCACGTTCGCAGTCGCAAAACAGCTGCGCGATCTCGTCTTCATTCGCCAGGTCGACCTTGTCGCCGAGCTGCATTCTCAAGTCTGAGAGGTGGATGTGGTGAGAGGCCGGAAGGATCGCCGGGATGTAGCCCCCGTCGCGGCGCAGCGAACTCGACTGCGACCTTGCCGCGCACCTGATCGTAGGCCGAAGATGAGATGCAGATACCGCCCGGCTCCGCGGCCGTACCGACCTCGTCGAGACCCATCAGGCGCGAGTAACCGGCCACGTCAGCCGCGACTATGGCTGCTAACCCTGCGTCCGACCCGAGGTGGTTGTGCTGGCTCCATGGTCAAGCCCGCTCCTAACGCGGCATCTTGTACGAAGGTGAACTGGGGCGCAAGGGTTCTCGCGCTGCTCGATGCGGCACTCGGGGCGGCGGCGCCGGTCAAGAACCCAGCCTCGACGCGAGAGGTCGCTTTCGGAAAAGATTCCCAGGCTGCCGCCCGGAACGGGATTTTTTGTCGTCGGAGACAGGTTCCGCTCCGTCTGTTGCGACGGAACGGCCCCAAATCCAATTCGTCTGGGCCGAAATTCGGGGGGCTACTTCAAAACGAGCTGGTAATCGACGCAGCGCAACAAGAAACAGCCATCTTACTGGCGGGAACGGGATTTTTGCCGCCAGAGACAGGCGCCCCAAAACGTGCCTAAGAAACGAGACCTGTGCGCAGAGACACAAGAGCTCCCCTCACGATCGCGAAAAACCGGCCGAAAATAGGCCGTTCCGCAAGCAGGTCTTCCACGGCGAGTTTCGGCGGACTGTCGTTGTATCCGGGCGCCGCTCTTGCCCACATGACATTTGTGAAAATCGGCCCGCGTGCGCATCGCTGTCGGCGGAATGGGCAGCACAGGCGGGGGGGCAGGTAGTTTCTTTTCCGACCATCCCATTTCGAGCGCGGCGGCGCTCCTATCTTAGCGGCCGCAGGTTGGAGGAAAATTTTCCGCAAACAGGCATGTCCCGCTCAGTGAGCTTTCCGCATCTCGGGTTGATCGCTGCGCTATCGGTCATCACTGCGCTTCCTTTCCGATTGAGATATACTGGCCATTGCCTCAGTTGAGCCAGGAGGCAGTGATGACCAGCACCAGTGGGCAGTATGCCACAGCGTCAACGATGGTGACGGACTCCCGCCCGGCCGCGGGCCGCCGCATGCCGATTGGGCCTACATTGCAACCGCTGGGCGCGATGCCAGGATGTCGAAGGTCTGCGGCACCTATCGCGAAAGCGAGACGTACGGCTTCGAGAACATCGTCGCGCTGAACGGCTCCAGTTTTATTTGCACGCACGGACGATCCTGGGGCGTGCCCAGGGTGATGGATGGCAACTGATCGCATCCGCTGGCAGGGTCGGCAAGCCACGGCCAAAGGGAGAGCGCGGTGAACCCGGTCCGCGCGGTGAGCGCGGCCTGCCTGGTCAGGCGGTCCTGAGCTGGCAGATCGATCCCGAGCGTTATCACGCAAGGCCTTTGATGTCTGATGGAAGCGAGGGACCGGCATTGGAGTTGCGCCCGCTGTTTGAGCAATACCATACGGAAAGCTCAGGTGACTGAACCCTCCCTGAGGCATCGCGGCCGGGAAACGAAGCGTGCCGCTATTGGTGATCGACCCGCTTGCCGGCCCGGTCATTTCGCCGCCAACGTTGCTGTGCCTCTCGCGTCATTGGCAGGCGACGGCTCGGCAGCAGGGACGGCAGGCTCTTGCGGGTGATCTTGTCGGTGAAGTCGAGGATCCGCGCGGCAAACGAAAGGCCCCGGTCCCGAGAAATCGGGGCCCTCTCATCACAACACCAACAACACCACGAAGAGGCGCCAGGTCATGACATCCTGGCGCGAGGCTAGCTTATCGCGACGCCTGGGCGACGGCAACGCGCGTCTAACCTTAAGGCACATTTCCCTTGTCGGGCGTCCTATTCCACGGATGATCGGGATCAAGCGGCATGCCGTTGATATCGCATCCTCGGAACAAGAACTTCCTGCCGAGTTGTTCAATCACCCGCGTCTTGGTGTTGTGGCACGACGCACAAAGCGACAACAGCGCATACAGCGGCGGGAAAGGTTCACCGCCTTTCGAAATGGCGACCAGGTGGTCGACCACGGTGGCGACTTCAACGCGACCAGCGTCCAGGCAGAGCTCGCAAAGCGGTTGCTCTCGTAACTTGGCGCCCCGTATGTTCTGCCATCGCGTGGTGTTGTACGGCCACTTAGCCATTTCGCCCTCACCCGATCATTGCCTCAGGGTCGAATTTCACAGCCGCCGGTTTTGCGGCGCCGCCCATCGCCATCAACAGCGCGACAATGCCGTCGATGTGCCCGATGGCGCGCTTCTTACTCGGCTTGCGATTGGCGGCTGCGTCCGTTTCGATCGCAACGTTGCTCATCTGCCAGCGCAGGATCGGATGCCCACCGTGGTGGATGCGCCGGTCTAGAACGGCAGCTTCCAATTCCTGGACGGCCGGGGACATGCTCACGAACCCTTGCCCAAACTCCACCAGCGGCAACTTGATGCCCTCTTCCTCGCACTTGGCGTTGAACGTCTTGATGTAGGCGCGATCGTAGGCGACGTGCGTGAGCTCGTATTTTGCGCGGATCTCGGCAAGCCGCTGGATGATTGCCCGATAGTTGATCGCGCGGCCTGGGGTCGTCTCGAGCAGGCCGCGGTCGCGCCAGGTGCGATAGTGTCCGCCCTCCTTGCGATCGCGATCTAGCAAGCCCTCCGCGGGTAGCCAGAAGTACGGCAGCACGGCGCCATTGTGCGGCCAGTACAGCACCAAAGCGCTCATGTCCGTCGTCTGAGATAGATCAAGCCCGGCATAGCAAAGCTTGCCGGAGAGCTCGGCCATGTTGAGCGGCTGGGCGCAGGCCATCCAATCGACATCGGAAATGAATTGCAGGTTCATGTCGATCCGCTTGTTCAAGCGCAGATTTTCAAACCGGCTGCGAAAACTCGGCAGTCGTCTCGCCTGCGCTGCCGACGCGCGAAATTCTTCCAGGTCGAGAAACTTGCCGAGGGCCTCGTTGCAATCGTGCCAGGTCCGCTCATCGAAAACATCGGCATCGGCCGGGGCCGCGGCCAGTTGCAGGTACACGCTTTCGTCCTGGCCCAGCGCAGCATCGTCAATCAGTTGCGACAAGGGGTGCTGATCGTTCGCCGCCTGAGTGGAGATGACGACGCCGAGACTTTCGTTACGCTTGCCCATACTCGAGCGTAGATTGTTGAGAAGATCCGCGTTCGGCGCCTGCGCAAATTCATCGTAGATCCAGAACGAAGGCGACAAACCGTGTGCGCGCCTGTCGTCGGCGCTCAAGCTTTCATAGATGCTGCCAGCGCCAGCGCCTCTCATCACTTCGATGACTTTGCCGTAGCGTTGCAGGTTGCAGCGGGCATCGAATTCGGGGACGGCGTGAATGATGGCCTGCATCTCGGCGAAGATTAGCCCGGCTTGCAATTTGTTGAATGCGGCCGAATAGACCTCGCCGCGCGTTTCGCTCTCGGGTCCCAACAGATGCGCCAACGCGAGCCCTGCTAACAGGCCGGTTTTGCCGTTGCCGCGCGGTTCTGACTTGATCGCTAACCGGATCTTTCGGCGCCCGGCCGTCGACATGCGGCCATAGACGGCCTCGACAAACCGGCGTTGACCAGACAGCAGGCGCATTTTGCGGCCGGCGAAAATACCTTTTGTGATCGGCAGGCTTTCCAGGAAGGCGATAACCCGATCGACCCGCTTGCGCTTGCGGTTCCAGGCGTTCCGCACGGGTTTCCCGGCGGGTGGTTGAGGTCTGGCGTGAGGGCCGCGTAATCCCATACCCCAAACTTAATAAAAATTCCCGAGGAAAGCAGCGCCCGGGCAAATTCCGCGGAGAAATTAACTCCGTCTTGCGGTGCTGCCGCGGTCCGCAAAAGAGGAACCTCTATTTTTAGACCCTCCCCCCACCCATTTCATGCGCCTCGCCCTCCACTTTCGCCATGACTTCGAGCGAACCGCCGCCTGCGGTGCGGCCCGGCGATCCTGCGCATTCCAGGCACCCGACAGCGCCACGCCGTGAGCAATCTGGAGATAGAAGGTCGGATGGACGAGGAGTGCCTCGTGAGAACAAAGATCAAAGCAAGCTTGATTGGCACGATCGTTGGCCCAGACGTGGACGTGCCTTGCTGCACGCTGATTGGTTGCCCTTCGCCAACCCATTGCGCATGCGGCAGGGTGAGGGCCGGAACGGTGATTGATGCGGCACCGTCGAATGACCCAACGGCTGCGTCAGCACGGCAGCCAGCCAGCCTGTGCTGACCAGGAAGCGGCGCACGTCAGCGTCGATCGTCACCGCAAGCGCTCGCAGTAGCGTGCTTGCTTCCACGCGTTACTCCCGGCCGCTGTTGGACGCTTACGCATCAGACGGATCTTCCTGCCATCGCAAGCTCTCGACTGAGCAGGGGTGTTATCACCGGCCGTTGCGGGTCCTCGCCGCGAGGGTGAAGGACGGGGCCGCCCGTGTGGCGGCGATCGAACCTAGCCCAAACGAAATTGTCCTTGCCCGTGTGCTTCGAGCCGTCGATCCATTTCATGCGGCCGATTACTGCGATGTCCGTGCAGGAGGGCAGAAACGGCGCGGCCTGTTTGGTCGCGAACCAGTCCCAATCGATCAGAAGCCAACTGATACGCGCGGCGCGTTGGAAGTGAACGATCAGCCGATGCAGCACCTCGCGGGAGTGCGGAGGGTTCGTGATTACAATCGCGATCGTGCCGTTGTCAGTGTACCGATCGCGAGCGAGCGCGTCCTGGCCGGTGCGGATGTCGCCTTGGTAGACGCAACGCAAGCCGAAGGATTCCAGGTGCCGAACCAGCGTGCCATCGCCTGCACAGGGTTCAACGAAACTGCGAACGCCGCGAAGGTAGGGGATCAACGGCAGCACGGCCTTGCGCGGCGTTGCGTAGAAGTCCGCCTCGCGCCGTTGGAAGTCCGATCGCTTACCCATCGTTGTCCTCACCTCGGTGGATTGGTTGGGGGTATCTAGATTCCTGAGAAGAGTAAGAGAGTAGAGAAGAGTAAGAGAGAAGGGGTACGTCTGAGCCAAATCCGGCTCAGGTTTCGGGAAAAACCTGAGCCAATTTTGGTCGACGGACCTGAGCCTAAATTGGCTCAGGTTTCAGTCGGCACACCGAGCCGAACGATCGGCGATTTGCCATTGCCCCGGCTCTCGATGGCAATGAGCCCGCGCCGCTCCAGATCGCGCAGTGCCCGCCACTTGACGCGACGCGACAAGCTCAGCGTCTTGTTTCCGAGTTTGACCGTGGCGCTGTGCTCGCGGAATCGCAGCATCAGCAGATGCAGCGCGAGTTGCCACGTTCGGCCGCCCGCACCGTCGAGCGCGTCGTGCCACGCCAGCGGCACTTTGATGAAAGCTTCGCCCCGCAAGGCCGCTCGCTTGCGCGTGAACCGCGTCTCGACGCGCACGCCCTCGATGCCGTCGATCCTCACCACGTTGCCTTCGCGCTCATGCAATCGCCCTCTCGCATCGGTTGAGCAGCTTCATGACCTTGCCCCACATCGCCGCGCCGCTCGCCTTCATGTAGCGGTCCGGGTAGCGGATCAGCTTCGCGTCAGTGCCGAGCTCGAAGCCGTCGAGCACCACGCGCGAGGCTTCGACCATGCAGGCGCGCAGCGCCTCAGTGTCGGCCTCCAAGCGATCCAGCGGCGCGATCAGCAGGAAGGCATCGTGCACCGGCGCGCAGATTCGCAGGCCGCGCTCGGTGGCGAGGCAGGCCGCGAGCCGCATCATCTCGGCACCGTGGGCCTGCATCGGAAAATTCATCAGCGAGCGCGGATTGAGATCCCTCCGCTTCCTCTTCTTCGCGCTCGCGGTCGCCGCTGTGTTTTCATAGTTGGCTGTTGACGGCGGGATACGCTGCGTCCAGCCGAACACGGTGCGGATCGATCCGCTCAGGATCGCGCGATCGACGGTGGCGTCGGACCACTCCCAGAATCGCGGATACTGCTCGCGGTGTACGCGCACCAATTCACGCGTGATGCACTCCGGCTTGTCGAGGCGGTTCGCCATGCCGCGCGCGCTCTGCCCGTAGTTGACCGCGAGCACCACGCTCTTGCACAGCGCGCGCTCCGGACTGTCGCCATGACTCTCCTCATCGGCATCGAACGGCATCACCCCCGCGCGCTTGCCGAAGTCGATGTACACGTCTCCGCTGAGGTAGGACGCCATCAGAGTGGGATCGTTCGACAGTTTCGCCGCGATGCCGATCTCTTGCGTCTTCCAATCGACCAGCGCCACGCCGTGACCGGGCGGCGGCTTGATCAGTCCGCGAATCCACTTCGCCGGGCCGAACACGAACTTCGCGTTGCTCGGCGCGTTGCGCGAGGTCGTGGTGCTGAAGGGCGAGAGCAGTGTGCGATTGCGCCCGTCGCGCCCGACCGCGAGGTCGTGCAATCGCATCTCGCTCAGCGTGTTGCGCAGCTCACGCAGCGGGACCAAGCAGGGGTAGGCATGCGCGCGGTCCTTCCAAGTGTCATCGTCGAGAACAGGACGCCCGCTCTCGTGCAGCGGCCAAGGGATGCCGCGCTCCGCGCACATCGCGAGGAATCGCTGCTCGCGGAACGCGCGGCCGTCATAGACGCAGTAATCGCGATCGACCTCCCCGATCAGGAGGTCTTCGATGCACTCCCAATTCTCGCACAGCGCGGCCAACGTCTCGGTGTCGATCGGGACGCCCTCATGCTCCATCGCAGCGACCGCGACCGTGCCGCGCCCGCGCAGCAGCGCGCGCGGCAGATCGATCGCGGGCAGCATCGCACCGAGCAGCGGCACCGTCCTCTCCACGACGTCATCCGTGCAATATTGGATGGCGACCTCCTTGCTGTAGCGGTCGCGCCAGACGCCAGCGCCGATCGCCTTCGAGATCGCGTCCTTGAACGCCGCGTCGCCGGCAGGAATGCCGTAGTGCGCCAGCGCCGCGACCAAGCTCCGGCCAGTGACCGATAGACCGTTCGTGATGCAGCGCTGCTCCGCGTAGAGGTCGAGCACGCGCAGCGGCGGCGGCCAGCCCAACGCGCGATAGCAGCCCCATTCGGCCGAAGCGAAGAAGGCGACGCAGAGCACATCGGGACCCGTGGCGAACGGTGGCTCGGTGGCGAACTCGTCTTCCCAAATCTGGAAGAGCCGGCCGCTACGCAGCTCGTACGCGACGCAGCAGACGGGTATCTGTCGCTCGCCGGGAGGCGCCTCGAACTCGAAATCGAGAACCACGACCTCGCGGAAGCTCACGAGCGACGCGCTCACTTCCCGCCTCGCCGCAGGGTTTGGATGATGATGTGATCCTCGTCGGCGATGCAGTAGTGCTTGAACGCGATCTTGAGAATCTCGTCCATCGACTCCTTCGGCCACTTCGGTTCGGGAATCTCGGCGGTCGCCACCCAAACGTCATAGCCACCGTTCCCCATGTCAGCCTTCAGGCGAACCCACTTGCGCATGGCCAATTGCGCCGCCTCGCGCGCACTGACGTTCCACGAGTTGTCTTTGCCGGTCGTCCGGTTCGGCAGCTTGATCGGCCACAAGAACACGCGGCCCTGCCGATCGATCGCGAGGTACACGGACGCGTCCACAGCCTCATCGCTCATCGCTTCGCTGACGGTCGCGGGCACGTAGTAGACCTCGCGCTCGTCCTTGTCCTCCAGAATGCAGAGGTCGCGGTGATACGCCGGGTCCGGGTGCACGCGGACCCAAGATTGGTTCGGAGGCTTGCGGACGCGCACCGTCAGCAGCGGCTTCTCGGCCGGCGCGACGCCCGCGCCCTCAGGCGGAAGGCGCATGTTCTCCGGTGCGAACGGGTCGAGCGGTTCGGTCGTCGGCTCTTGCGTCTCGCCGATCATGCTGATGACGTTCGGATTGTTAGGTGTCTTCGACATTTGGAAATCCTCCGGGTGTTGACGACAAGTGCGGCCGGGCTCGCTGCGAACGGGTCCGGCCGAAAAATTCTCAGGCGCAGTCGTCCATCAGATCGCGTTCGTCGAGCAGCGCGACGACGGCGAGCGCCGAGCCGGTCGCGCGAGCGCGCACTTCGATCTTGTCGCGCGCGCAGCGCTTGAAATTGAATTCGATCAGGTCCTCGCTCACCATGAACTTCACGGTGTCGATCGCGGCTCGCTGGATTTGACACGTGGTCGTCGGGTCGTAGGGCTTCATTCGAATTCTCCTGTGGGTTGTTGAGCGAGCAGCAGAGATGATCGCTGCCCGCTCACTGCTGGCTTAAGCCGCCAGAATGAACGCGCGCTTTGCCACGTGGCGCAGTGCGAGCCGCACCGCATGAGCAATCTCGACGTCGCTGAAATGGCGCGGGTGGTGGATGCGGCGGATCAAGTTGCTGTAGAACGCCGCGCGCGCGGGCGGCGCGAGGCCGGCCGCGGCGTTCCGGATGATTCTGTGCTGATGGTTTGACAGTTGCGACATGGGCTCGTGCTCCTCTGTTGCGGAACTCCGGCCTTGGCGCTATATGACGGGGGCTCGTGCAGAGCCTCCGGCTGGTCGCTCGGCCGGAAACTTTCCATCTTCTGCGAAAATCGGCCCCGGTTAGCGCTGGGGCCTTTTCCTTGAGAAAAGCCCCCGGCGCTGGCTGGCGTCGAGGGCTTTGCTTTTAGGCCGGCCGATGATCGGAGTTGTGGGAAAAGCTTGGGCTGCGGGCAGACGCGGAAGCTTTTACCACGATGCGCTGTTAGTGAGCCCCGCCTCCAAGAATGAGGCCGTGCAGCCGACTCCAGACATGCTCGACCGAGTCCTCGTCGATCGTCGCAGCGCGCTCGGCGTGCAGTGCTTGGGTCGTGACCGCGCAGCCGCTCGGGTGCTCTCTCTGCCGCTGTGCGGGGCTTCGCCGCGGCCGCATCCCGAACCGCGCACATACATCGCGGATGACGAACAAGATCGCGATATCTCGCAGGTAGTGCGAGTTCGTCTGCATCGAACGCACACGCGACGGTCTGCCGAATCGGACTCGGTCCTGCATGTAGGCGTCGAGCAGGACTGGCCTGTCGCAGCGAATAAACCCGTAGTACCGATCCAGCTCGCACAGCGCCTCGTCGGCGAGGCCCCATCCCGCGCGCGCAGAGAACACCAAGTCTTGCATCGCATCCGGATCATGCCTCGCGCGCATCTTGAGCGTCTCTCGCAGACCGTGCAGCGAGTTATCTCTGTCGAACGGGTCGAGCCGCTCGCGCCAACCGCGCAGCGTGCCGCCCTCGATCCAGTCGAGCTGTCCGACGATGCCCCTGTCTCTGATGGCGCGGACCTGCTCGCGGGCGAACGCCAGCGCGTCGTGTGCGCGTGTAGCGACGAGCTGTCGGTCGGTCTTCGACTTCACGGCCACTCCTCACTTGTCGGCTTGCTCGCTCTCTTGCGCCTGCTCGTCCTCTTGCGCCAGACGATCGCGCTCCGCAATCCACTCGTCGGCCGCTGCGCTCGTGATGATCGTCATCTCGCTGCCATCCCAAACGCGGGCCTCGCGGGGTCCGCCTCCCTCGCGTTTCATCCTCTGATAAGTCGAGGGACTGATGCCAACTGCGGCACAAAACTCGAGGGGCGTGTACGCAAGCCGCTGTATCGGCTTGGTCAATTTGGCGAGTGTCTTGCGCGAAGGCGTCGGCATGGGCCGCTCTCCCTATGGGGCCTTACCACACCCTGTTATAGCGCCTATGGCGTGCAAATCTGTGGTAAAAGCTTCGGCTCGGACCGTGCCGCATCTAAAAGCGGCGGAAACAGGCTCATCGCCGCGGCGCCAGCACCGTGACGTTGGACGGAGGCGGCTCGTCGAGCAACAGCGCCGCGCGGCTCACATCGTCGGAATGCTCGGTGATGTACCGGGCGTAATTTTTTTCGACCATCTGTGTGCTCGTGTCATGACTCGCAGCCACAATGCGAATCGGCACACCGCGCAACAGCGCGCGCGTGATCGAGCTATGCCGCAAGCAATACAGCGTCGTTTCTTTCGGATCGAGATTCGCCGCCTCGATCGCGGTGAGCACGTCGCGGCGATAGTCGGCATGCGGATTCTTCTCGTCCCACGGCTGCCCGTCGCTGCGCAACAGCAGGAATGCGCCCGCTGCGCGATCGGCCGCGGCGCGCTGTAATCGTGACGCCAGCGCGGGCGTGATCGGCACGCTGTAGCGGTGCGCTTTTTTCGCGGCGCGATTGCGTCCGCCACCCTTGCCGGACCGCGGCATCATCAGCTTGGGCTTGGTGCCGAGAATCAGATCGTCGCAGCGCAGTCGCGTTGCTTGGCCCGGGCGCGCGCCTGTCACGGCGAGGACATCGGCAAGCAACCCAAGCGCGGCATCACGCGCGTAGCACTCCGCAACCAGTTCGAGCACCTTGGCGTCGGTCAGGACGATGTTGCGCGCGCGCTGGCTGTCGGGCAGGCTCTCCAGCCCTTGGCGCCAGATATGCGAGCGGTGCTTCGCCGTCAGCTCCAACGCGGCCTGCAGCGAGTTCATGACGCGGTTGATGGTGGCGGGCTTCACCTTGCCCTTAGCGACCAGCGCGTCGCGCCAGTGCTTCAAGTCGTGCGCGGTGATCAGCGCCAGCGGCTTCGCCAGCAGCGCGGCCGTGAGATGCACGCGCGGCTGCTTCGCGTTGTACGGATTGGCGCCGCGCGCTTCGAGGTCGCGACCATAAGCCGTCAACGCCTGATCGAGCGTGAGCGGCTTGGTCGGATCGTCCGCCGCGTCCGCCGGCCGCACCAATGTGCGCGCCGCGTCGACGGCTTGGGTGTAGTCCAAGACGCGCTTGCCATCGGCCGTCTCGTGGTCGTCCGCGGTGCCGAACCGCTTCAGCCACTCGCCGCCCGCATGATCGGAGGCGCGCACGCTCCACGTCCCGGCGCCGGCATTGCGCCGATAGCCGAGCGACAGGCCGGGACCGAGGCGCTGCCAGTGCGGTTTCTTGCGGATCGGCAGGCGCTGCCGGGCGGTCGCGGTCTCCAGCGGGCTGCGTTGCTTGCGGGGCATGGTCGTCTCCGAGTGTCCGCCGAGTGTCAGAAACGGCGGGAGAGGGTCCTATAGGGTGAAACGGGTATCTATAGGGTATCTCTTGGCCGTTCAATGACTTGCGCGGGGCACTATAGGGCGCTGTCGGGCGAGAGCAAGCCCGATTTTGCCCTATCGCGGCGCGGCGCCCGCGGTGAACGATCTCCTGGGCCAGCAGGTGCAAATGACCTTCCTCGATCTCCCCGTGC
This sequence comes from Bradyrhizobium sp. UFLA05-153, assembly GCF_054185185.1. Taxonomy (NCBI): domain Bacteria; kingdom Pseudomonadati; phylum Pseudomonadota; class Alphaproteobacteria; order Hyphomicrobiales; family Nitrobacteraceae; genus Bradyrhizobium; species Bradyrhizobium sp. UFLA05-153. The sequence goes on along the minus strand of NZ_JBBIAM010000025.1, from coordinate 66,342 downwards.
TGCTGCCGCAGATCAAGGCAGGCGCCTTGAAACCCATCGCCGTCGGCTCGCCCGACCGCGCGCCCACCGCGCCCGAGGTGCCGACCACGGCAGAAGCGGGTTTTCCGGACCTGCGGATCGAGAACTGGTACGGCATGGTGGCGCCGAAGGGCACGCCGAAAGAGATCGTCGACAAGCTGCACCGCCTCGCAACGCAAGCGATGACTGATGCAGCGGTGAAGGAGAAGCTCGCCGCCCAAGGCGCGACGCTGATCGGCGATAGCCCCGAGCATTTCCGCACATTCATCGCGGACGAGACCGCGAAATGGGCCAAGGTGATCAAGGACGCCGGCGTCGAGACGGCGAAGTGACGCTAAAGCGCGATGTGAATAGTCATCGCGCTTTGGCTTATTGTTTTAGAATGATCTCCGCGCAAAACGCGTTCCGCGTTTGTCGCGAGGGAAACCGCTTCACACTTTTCCGGATCATACTCTAATAGGCGAGACGGCCGCGCAATTCCCCAAACGGAATCATCACATGCGTGCGAAACGCCGCCCGCTCCTGCAGTGTACGGTACCAGCGCTCGACCGCCGGCAGCGCGGGGCGCTCGATCTCCAGTTCGAAATAGCGGTAGAGCGACGTGCCGGCCGTGATGTCGGCAAGCGACAACTCCGCACCGAGCAGGAACGATCGCTGTTCGAGGAGCCGTTCCAGCTTGGTGAAATGCTGCACGCAGCGCGCAAGGGCTGCGCGGATTGCCGGCCAATTGCGCTGGTCCTCGGGCGTGCGGAAGAAACCCCAGAACACGCCGTTGAGAAAATCCGGCTGTAGCGCAGTCTGCGACCAGTCCATCCAGCCGTCGACGCGCGCCCGCACGGCCGGATCCTCCGACCAAAAGCGTTCCGCCCCGTGGCGCGCCGCGAGATAGCGAAGGATGGCATGCGATTCCCAGACGATCGTCCCGCCATCATCGATGACTGGAACACGGCCGTGCGGATTCATCGCCAGAAATTCCAGCGCATCGAGGCCGCCAAAGGAGCCGCCGGCATTGATGTGCTCGTGGGCGAGATCGAGTTCGCCGATCAGCCACATCACTTTCTGCACATTGAACGAGCTGCGTCGTCCCCACACCTTCAACATATGGTCTCACCTCTAAACTGCGGCGCGAAGGTACTCGACCAGTTGCTTGGCCGGGCGAGGCAATGCCTTGAAGCTTCGGGCGCAGATCGTCAACCTCCGATTGGCCCAGCTGTCGCGGATCCGGATCGCCACGATCGGCATCGATCGCGCGCAGCGCTTCGCCGCAGTCTCCGGAACGACGGCGACCCCGACATCGGCCGCGACCATCTGGCAGATCGCATCGAAATCGCGCAAGCGGGCACGGACGCGCAGACGCGCGCCGAGCTTCGCCGCATGCCGCGCGATATGAACCTGCAACGCGGTCGATGCCGTCAGGCCGACGAAATCGCGATCCGCCACTTCCTGGAAATCGATCTGGCGGCGACTACCGAGCTCGCTGCGCCGGGCGGCCACGAGGGTTAGCCGGTCCTCGCTGAACAGGAATCGCTCGATGCTGTCGGGCAAAGCGTGCTCGGCGGCGAAGCCGAGATCGGCAGCGCCGCTCGCGATCGCGGTCGCGATATCGGCGCTCTCGCGCTCCTCCACGTCGACGTTGATGTCGGGATGCTCGCGCAGGAAAGTTGCGAGCGCCCGCGGCAGGTGCTCCGACAGCCCCGACGTGTTGGCGAGCAACAGCACGCTCGCACGCACGCCGCTGGCAAAGCCCGCGAGATCGCCGCGCATTGCCTCGACCTGGTGGATGACGAGCCGCGCATGATCGAGCAGGCTTTCGCCCGCGGCGGTCAATTCCACGCCGCGCCGTCCGCGCTTCAGAAGCGCTACGCCGAACGCGTCCTCCAGGCCCTTGATCCGTGCGCTTGCGGAGGCCAGCGCCAGATGCGAGCGCTCGGCGCCGCGGGTGATGCTGCGCTGGTCCGCCACCGCGATGAAGAGCTGGAGGTCAACAAGGTCGAATCGCACGGGACAAATCTCCTTTAGCCTTCGTCCTAGGCGAAGGCTGTCTCCGTAACCTCCAGATTGTGCCATCTCCACCGATCGGTCAATGTGGCCGGCATGATCGACCCGCTCATCATTCTCATTGCCGCCGTCTTCCTGACTGCCGGATTCGTCAAGGGCGTGATCGGGCTCGGCCTGCCAACCGTGTCGATGGGCCTGCTCGCAGTGACCATGGCGCCGGGCCGGGCGATCACCATCGTCATCGTGCCGGCAATCATCACCAACATCTGGCAGACTTTCGTCGGCCCTCATTTGCTCGACATCCTCCGCCGGCTGTGGCCGCTGATGCTCGGCACCGTGATCGGGAGCTGGCTCAATGCCGGCGCGCTGACCGGCCCCTATGCGCGCTACGGCTCTGTGGTGCTCGGCCTGCTGCTGGTGATCTACGCGATCGTCGGGCTGAACAAGTTCCAGTTTCGTGTCGCGCCAAGGAACGAGAAATGGGTCGGCGGCGCCGTCGGCGTCGTCACCGGCGTGATCTCGGCCTCGACCGGCGTGCAGGTGATTCCATCGATGCCGTTCATGCAGGCGATCGGCATGGAGAAGGACGAGTTGGTGCAGGCGCTCGGCGTGTTCTTCACGGTCGCAACGCTCGCGCTCGCCTTCAACCTCACCGCGGGCGGACTACTGACACCAGCCAACGCCGTGCCGGGCATCGTCGCCATGGCCTGCGCCTTTGCCGGCATGTTCATCGGCCAGTCGCTGCGCTCGAAGATGCCGGCCGAGACGTTTCGCCGCTGGTTTTTGATCGCGATGGTCCTGCTCGGACTCTACCTCGCCGGCAGCGCGCTGCTGAAAGAGTTTATTTAGCGCGCTTCCAGCATCGCAACGCGGAAGCCGAGATAGACGAAGAGCCCGCCGAGCGCGCGGTTGATCCAGGCGATGATTCCGTCGGACCGCCGGAGCCGCAGCGCAGCCTTCGCGGCAAACGCCGCCAGGAACAGCGACCACAAAGTGCCCGTGCAGATGAAGATCAGGCCGAGCGTCAGGAAGGCGAGCGGCTTGTGCGGGGCATCGACTGCGACGAATTGCGGCAGGAAGGCCAGGAAGAACAGCGCGACCTTGGGATTGAGCGCGTTGGTGAAGACGCCCTGGAGGAAGACTCGCCGCAGCGGCGTCCGCCCATCCTCGCCCGTCAGGGAACCCGCGAGCACCGGCCGCGACCACAGCATCTGCAAACCGGTCAGCACGAGATAGGCAGCACCCACCAGCTTCACGACCGAAAACGCGGTGGACGAGGCCATCAGCAGTGCGGAGAGACCGATTGCCGCGCCCGTGACGTGGAATAAGCAGCCGCAACTGATGCCGAACGCCGCCGCGGCGCCGCCGCGCCAGCCCAATTGCATGCTGCGGCCGATGACATAGACCGTATCCGGTCCCGGCGTGATGTTGAGGGCCACGCCCGACAGGACGAAGAGCCAGAGTTCGTGAATGCCGAGCATGTTTCGCGTCCCTGAAGGCCACCCAAGCGGCCGGCTTAGTCGGTTCGGCGAGCTGCGTCCACCACCGGATTTGCCTAGGATTTGCAACGAAATTGCAATGCGGATCATACTTCCGCTTGCCTGCGCGTGCTCTATAAGGGGTAGGTTCTGGAAATGCACGGATTCGCGGAAGACCGTCACGCCGGTGGCCGGTTCCCGATCCCTTGGAGCCCGCGAGAATATGGAGAGACGCCTGGCCGCCATCGTCTGCGCCGACGTCGCCGGCTATTCGCGCATGATGGGCACTGACGAGGCCGGCACCCATGCCGCCTTCAAGGCCCATCGCAGTGCGATCCATCCCATTATCCTCAATCATGGCGGCCGCGTCGTGAAGAACACCGGCGACGGCTTCCTGCTGGAATTCCCCAGCATCGTCGGCGCGACCGAAGCCGCGATCGCGATGCAGCTCCTGATGGCGGAGCGCAACGACCACCTGCCCGCCGACCGCGCCATGCAATTCCGACTCGGGATCCACATGGGCGACATCATCGCCGACGAGGACGAGGTGTTCGGCGACGACGTCAACATCGCCGTCCGCCTCGAATCGGTGGCGAGCCCCGGCGGGTTCGCAATCTCGGCCAAGGCCTTTGGCGAGGCCGGCAAGCACCTCAACATGCCGCTGGCCAATGCCGGGACGCACCGCTTCAAGAACATCAAGGAGCCGATCGGCGTCTTCACCTGGACGCCGGACGGCACGTCCGCTCAGGTGGCGCAGACCAAAGAGGTCTCGGCGCTGCCGCAGCAATATCGCACCGCTATCGTGGGCGTGCTGCCCTTTGCCAATTTGAGCGACGCCGGCGACGAATATTTCTCCGACGGCCTCACCGAGGATCTGATTCACGCGCTGGCCCTGCAATCCTTCTATCGCGTGCTCAGCCGCAACTCGACCTTCGCCTTCAAGGGCAGGAACCTCTCGACCCGGCTGATCGCGCGCGAGATCGACGCGACCTACCTGATCCAGGGTTCGGTGCGGCGCGCCGGCAGCAAGATCCGCGTCACGGCCGAGCTGATCGCGCCGGAGACCGGCGAGCAGCTCTGGACCGGCCGCTACGACCGCGACATCGGCGACCTCTTCGCCATGCAGGACGAGATCACGACCAACCTGTCGGCTGCGATCGCGACCGAAATTTTCCGTGCGGAAGCCTCCGCTCCGGCGCGCCAGACCAACGATGTCACCGCCTGGGACCGCTTCCTGAAGGGGCTGTCACACTACTACCGGCAGACCAAGGAGGACTTCGACACCGCCATCGCGCTGTTCAAGGAAGCGATCTCGCTCGATCCCAAGCTTTCGATCGCGCATGCCTATCTCGCCACGATCCAGCTCCAGAGCATCCAGTTCGGCTGGGTCAAGGGCTCGCGCGAGATGTGGGTCGCGGCGATGCATCTGGCCGAGACCAGTGTCCGGCTCGACCCGCGCTCCTCTTTCGCATTCTCGATCCTGTCCTGGGTTCATGCGCAGGACGGGCATTACGAGGCCGCGATGGACGCCGCCAAGCGCGCGGTCGCGCTCAACCCCTACGACATGGGCGCGCGCGGCGTGCTCGGCATCTGCCACTTCGTCATCGGCGAGCATCGCCAGGCGATCGAGCTGTTCTCGATGGCGGCGCAGCGCGGCAACAGCGATCCGCGCTACCAATGGGCGGCGCTGAACGCGTTCAGCCATTATATGCTGGGCCAATACGACGCGACGTTGTCGTGGGCGCGGGAGCAGCTCTACATCAATCCGAACCACATGCAGGCGCTCGCGATCCGCGCCGCGGCACTGGCGCAGCTCGGACGGGCCGAAGAAGCCACTGAGGCGGCCGAGGTGCTGATGAGCAACTACCCGAGCCTGACGGTCGAGCGGCACCTGAGGAATTTTCACTGGAAGCAGGCTTCGGACCTCGCCCATTACCGCGAAGGGCTCCTGAAGGCGGGCGTCCCGCTCGTCAAGCTCAGCCTCGTCCAGAGCGACGTCAAACGCGCCGCCGATTCCTAAGAGCGCAAACCGCAACAGGGCGGCGCCGTCACGCGCGCTTCTGTTGACAGGACAGCGAATTCGGCCACACTTCGTTGCACGCTGTAGTAGCATAAGCTGCCGGTCCAGCGCTTTATCTTTGTTAGGATTTTCCGCGCTCTATCGGCGCGTCTGCTTTTCACGATTCGCTATTTTCAGGATTTTGGGCCATGCATGACTCCGCTTCGAAGCCCCCCTTCGACCCCTCGATCCAGGTCTCGCCGAACAATCCCTGTCCGTTCCTGCGCGGCCTCGTTGGCGAAGGCTTTGTCGATGGCGGGACCGTCCCGCTCCGCACGCTATCGCAAACGATCGCGAATGCGAGCGGCGAGACCGGGCTGAAGAAGACCTCGGCCCGCATCCAGGTCCGAGGCGTTGCACTGATCGCCAACGGCGCCTGTCACATCCTGCAAAGCATCTTCTGGGGCGCGCAGCTCAATAGGCTGCGCGGCGGCCCGCTCGACAAGCTCGGTGCCGGCTCGCGCATCCTCGGCGTCGACGGGAGCGTCAACGAGGACGAGATCGCGCGGCTCGCAAGTTTCGGCAGCACCTACGCCGATCCCGACGGCGGCACCGAGACTGGGCTCAACGCCTCGCAAATCCAGACCTTCATGGACGACAATCTCAAGCGCGCCGGCAATCAATCGCGCTGGTACTACCCGATCCTGATGAAGTTCGAATGGCCGATCCTGCTCAAGATCATGGGCAAGGGTCAGGGTGACGACCGCTATCTCAGCGTGGCCGAGGTGAGGACATTGTTCAACGAGCGCAAATTTCCTGACAGGATCACCCAGCGGGTCGTCAGCCAGCCGGTCACGCCGCCCTCGCTCATATTCCGCGTTGCCGGCGGACTCGTCGCCGCGCTCCTCGTCTTTGGCGTCGTGGCGCTGCGTTTTCCCGATCAATTCCAGCCGATGCTGCCCGGCATCCTCGGGGACCTGGTGGCGCCGCCATTGCCGGAGCACGTCGAACCCCGGGCCGCGTACTGGCTCGAGCAAAACTGGGCGCTCGAGGACCGACACTGGTTTCATCACGCAAGCCAGGGCACCGCGACCTTCCCGGTGCCCTATCGCTGGTTCATGGCGCTGGAGCAGCCGCGGCTTCATTTTTTCGCAAAACCCGGGATGCTACATGACAGCGACCATCTGCAGCGCTTCGGCTTCATCCCCAGCCCACAGACGATCAACACCGACGACACCACGCTGCGCCGGTTCGGCTATGCCAACGTCTACGACAAGACGAAGCCGGTGCCGGCGCGGCTTTGGGATCCCCCGGTTGACTGGGGCACCCAGGCTGAAAACGTCGACGGCCTGCCCGTCGGCTTTGCGCGCATGACCGGTGTGCCCGATCCCACGACCGGCCAAATCGGTGAGGACCGGATCGGCCTGACCTGCGCCGCCTGCCACACTGGCCAGATCCACTACAAAGGCATCGACATCCGCTTCGACGGCGGCCCGGCGATGACCGACCTGAGGAAGCTCGAGATCACGACCGGCCTGTCGATCGCCTACACGCTCCTCGTGCCGGGCCGCTTTACGCGCTTCGCCGACCGTGTGCTCGGACCCTCCGCCAGCGATGCGGATCGCGATGCGCTGAAGCAGAAGCTGCGTGCGATCAGCACGTTCCTGATCGACTGGGAGAAGACCTACAAGAAGACCATCGACGGCAAGACGAGGTTCAACGAGAAGACGAAGCGGGAAGAGCAGCAGCAGGACACGGAGGAAGGATACGGCCGTCTCGACGCGCTCAACCGCATCGGCAACCAGGTCTTCTCCCAGGACATGGCGCTCAGCGGCCTCAGCGGCTTCGAGAAGAATCTCCATGCCAAGGACGCGCCGGTCAGCTTCCCGCCGATCTGGACCGTGCCCTGGCTCAAATTCGCGCAATATGACGCTTCCATCGAACAACCGCTGATCCGCAATGCCGGCGAGGCGCTCGGCGTGACCGCGCTGCTCAATCTGTCCGACAATACACCCAAGGACACGCTGTTCCGCTCGTCGATGGACATCAAGAATCTAAACTGGATCGAGGATCTGCTGAAGGGGTCGGCGCCCTATCCCAAAAAGCAGCTCTCGGGACTGACATCACCGAAATGGCCGTCGGACATCTTCGGCGATGATGCCTGGAAGATCGATGGTGACCGCGTCAAGAACGGCCGTAAGCTCTACGCGCAGATCTGCGCCGAGTGCCATCTCGGGCCGGTCAACGATCCCGTGTTCGACGCCGAATTTCCGGACCAGAGCATTTGGACCCCGACGCGCTGGGAGACCATCGGCAGCGACAAATTCCTGAACGAGGTCCAGAAAGGCGTCAAAGGCATGGGGACCGATCCCGCTCAGGCCAGTGTGCTGGCGACGCGAACGGTTCAGGTGCCGGGCTTTCTCAAGCTCGATCCCACGCAAAAACTCAATGCCTGGTGGAGCTGCAACCTGCCGGATGTCTCTTCGACCGATATGCCGTACTCGCTCGGCCTGATGGTGCTCGTCGACATCGTCAGCCGCAAGGCGATGGACGATGCGAAGATCGACCCGAAGGTTCAGGAGGCCTGGTGGGGTAAGCGCAAGAACTGCCCGAACCCCGGTCCGCAGCCGCCCGATAAAAAGGAGCCGCCGCCCTGGTATCGCGCGCGCCCACTCAACGGCGTCTGGGCCACCGCGCCTTACCTGCACAACGGATCGGTGCCCTCGCTCTACTGGATGCTGAGCCCCGCGGCCGAGCGCCCCAAATCGTTCTGCATGGGTGGTGGTCGCGACTACGATCCGAAGCAGGTCGGATTCGCGGTCGTCGACGGCGAGAGCTGCAAGACCGGGCAGTCGCGCTTCTCGACGCGAGCGTCTGACGGCACCGAGCTGTTCGGCAACAGCAATGCCGGCCACTCGTTCGATGGCACGCCGGGTCCCGGCAAGGACGGCACCATCGGCCGCGCGCTCAAAGAGCAAGAGCGCTACGACCTGATCGAGTATCTGAAGACGCTGTAGCGCGCCTTCTTCCCTCGCCCCCCAAGCGGGACGTGGGAGCGTACCGCCCGCCCCTCACCCGAACAGCGGCGTGCCGGGGACGAAGGCATCGAAGGCCGCCCAGAACTGGGAGCGGTAACGGTCCTGCTCCTGGAGGATCTCGTGCTTTGCACCGGCGATCACGAGGTGAGAGCCGGCGCGCAAGTGATAGGCGAACTCCTCGATCGCGGCGGTGGAAACGATGCTGTCGTTGGAGGCCGCCAGCATCAGGATCGGCTGGCGGATCTCGGACGGATAAGACATGCCCTTAAAGGTGTGCATCGCACGGCACGCGGTGTCGGCCCAGGCGACCGTTGGCGAGGCAAGGCCGAGCGTCGGATCCTCCTCGAGGAGGGCGGCATTGCGCGCGTAGCGCACGGGATCGCTGGTCAGGGGATTGTTGATGAAGGGATCCATGCCGGTGATGCGGTCGTTGCCGCCGGGAATGTAGCGGCCACCCTGCCCGAGCAGCCGCATTGTCCTGAGCAAGGCCCGCGACGGAAACGAGGTGGCGCGGCCCGGCAGATCGATCATCGGCGCCGACAGCACCATGCGGTCGAACCAGCGCTTGCCCGAATGTGCAACCCTGAGCATCACGGCGCCGCCCATGGAATGGGCGAGCGCGAAGAAGGGTGGCGGACAATCCGGCAGCACCACCTGCTGGACGAAGGTCTCGACGTCGATCTCGAAGTCGGAGAAGGACCGTACATAGCCCTTGCGTGGATCGCGCAGGCGGCGGGAGGAATGGCCCTGCCCGCGCCAGTCGATCATCGCCACCGCAAAGCCGCGATCGCGCAGATCCCGCACCGTCTCGAAGTATTTTTCGATCTGCTCGCTACGGCCGGTGAAGACGCAGACCGTGCCCTTGCGCCCCGCAGGCGGCGCCCAGCGCGCAAAGCGCAGCTCGGCGCCGTCGGGCGTCTTGATGGTGCCGCTGACGACGTTTTCGGGAACGGGATTGGCGGGAATCGAGACCAGCGTCATGGGCAGGAAATGCCAGGAATCAAGGGGCGGGAGCGCCGAAAAGGCGCTGCTATCGCCCTCTTGAACGCTGTTTCACCCCACCCATATCATTTTCGTGCAGGCCGCTACCAGTGCTTCGGGAACCCGAGCATCAGGCTGCACACAGACTAAAGCCCGGCCCGATTGGCGGGCGGGTTACCAGATCAGTCGCTCAATGGAGGACTAACCATGCGTACCTACGACCTGACTCCCTTCTATCGCTCCACCGTCGGCTTCGACCGTCTCTTCAACCTGCTCGACCAGACGACCTCGGACGGCAGCCCCGGCTATCCCCCCTACAACATCGAGCGCACCGGCGAGAACGCCTACCGCATCACGGTTGCGGTCTCCGGCTTCTCCAAGGACGAGCTATCCATCGTCGCGAAGGAAAACACGCTGACGATCAAGGGCGAGAAAGTCGCCAATGAGAACAGCAAGTCCGAAGTGCTCTATCGCGGTATCGCCGCACGCGCCTTCGAGCGCGCCTTCCAGCTTGCCGATTTCGTGCAGGTGAAGGACGCCTCGCTCGAGAACGGCCTGCTCCATGTCGACCTCGTGCGCGAGATTCCCGAGGCCAAGAAGCCGCGCCAGATCGCGATCAACACCAGCGCGCAGGCCACGCAGGTGATCGAGGGCGAGAAGGCCGCCGCCTAAGGCGTGCATCACATTCGACTTCCAAGTTGCGAAAACGCCCCGGTGCCCCGGGGCGTTTTTGTTTGTCCTGTTTGCACTGCATCACAGAGCGGTGAAGAGGCGTAACGCGGCTGCGGCGCAGTCCGTCCTTCCTGGCATCGAACAAGACAGACGGAGATCGACCATGAAGGTTTGGCGTACCCTGTTAGTCGCAGCGAGCTTGCTGGCCGCGCCCATCACCCTCGCCTACGCGCAATCGACGGCGCCGGTGAAGGCGAAGAATGTCGTGCTGGTGCATGGCGCCTGGGCTGATGGTTCGAGCTGGTCCGACGTCATCCCGATCTTGCAGGCGGCAGGATTGCATGTCACGGCCGTGCAGAACCCGCTTACGTCGCTCTCCGAATCCGTCGAGGCCACAGAGCGCGCGCTGGCCGAACAGGACGGCCCGACGGTTCTGGTCGCGCATTCCTGGGGCGGCACGGTGATCAGCCAGGTCGGCACCGATCCGAAGGTGACCGGGCTCGTCTACATCGCCGCGCGAGCGCCGGATGCGAACGAGGATTTCGTGGCACTGTCGAAGCAATTCCCGACCGGCCCGGTGCGCGCCGGCATCGTCGAGCGCGACGGCTTCACAAAACTCTCCGAGGACGCGTTCCTGAAATATTTTGCCAATGGCGTTACGCCGGAGAAGGCCAAGGAGCTCTACGCCGTGCAGTGGCCGACGGCGGCCTCGATCTTCGCCGGCCGCACGACGGACGCCGCGTGGCATGCGAAGCCGAGCTGGTATGCGGTGTTGAAGAATGACGACACCATCAACCCCGACCTGCAACGTTTCCTCGCCAAGCGCATGCACGCGACCACCGTCGAACTCGATGCCGGCCACCTGTCGCTGGTGTCGCGTCCGAAGGAAGTGGCGAATCTGATCCTGCAAGCCGCCGGATACGGGCAGAGCTGAGTGCGCAACACGATTGAACGCAAAAGGCGCCAGGATTTTCCCGGCGCCTTTCGTCTCGCTCAGTTCTCCCCCCAAGTCGTCCCGGCGAAGTCCGGGACGAAGCCGTGAGTGTGGCGCGCAGTTTTCGCATCAAGCGACCGTTCGACTGCGCACCTCGTCGCCTACTCCAATCCCTGCGCGGCCGGCATGTCCTGGGTCGGCAGGATGGTCGGGACGGGCTTGGTCTGGCCGACTGTCGGCGCGCTTGCTTGCGGCGCGGCCTCGCTGGGCTTGGCCTGCACGGCTGCGGCCTGCTGCGAGGCTTCAGCCCGAGCCTGGGGCGCCTGAACCTGCTGCGACGCGGGCTCGGATGCTGCCGGCTTGGCCGCAGCCACAGGGGTCTCGCCGCGTAGCGGGGCGGCCTTCGGAATCGGAACGGTGCGGCTTGCGACATGCGGGATCGGAGCCGGTGGCCGCGGCGCCGCGCTGCGGATCACAGTCGGCGGCGGCAGCGCGCCCTGCGGCCCGTAAGGTGCTACCGCACCTTCGTCATAGGCCGGCCCCATGCCGAAGCCGGGGCCGAAGGCCGGCATGAAGCGCAAAATCCGCCCGTCACGGGCGTCGATCACAAGCCGGCCGTCGTCGCCGCGGCGGTCGATCACGGCGATGGTGTAGACCAGCCCACGCAGGCGCGGGATGCCCAACGGCGAGAAGCCGTTTTCACGCAGCACGGCGTAGACCTCGGTTGCCGGCAGCAGCGCCGGGACGGGCGGGCGCTCATATTCATAGCCGTAACCATAGGCACGCGACGGCGGCGGCGCCTCCGGCGGGCCATAGGGCCCGTCGAAATCCGAGACGGTAGTGGCGGGCCCGCGGAGCCCTCCGTTCCCCAGCACCTGCGCGTCGGCAGCAGATACCGCCAGCACGCATGCGGCGGTAGCCACCCATCCTGTGAACAACTTCATGGTCGAAACGCTCCTGTCAGGCCCGCGGACGGCATGCGCTCTTTCGCTTGTTCAGCCATGGCGCGCCTTTCGAAGGGCTGATCCGAAGCTTCCCCCGGGATTCCGACGCCCTCAGGGCCGGATCGCGGCGCGTTTGCCTTAAATCCGGGGCGGACCTGATGCGGGAAAGCGCGTGATTGACACCTTGGGAATCGGGACTTTTGCGTGCTTGTGTGCTAGACAAAATTTTGGCAAGGTGATGGTTAGGACAGGAAAGCTGTCTTAATTCCGCTTGTGATCCCGGCACAGGGATTGCAACGCAAAGCGGCGCTCTCGAGCGCCAAGAAGTTGCAGGCTAAAGCCGTTCTCGGGGACGTGGAACGCCCAGGCCTGAATTTAAGAAAATGCGGCTCGCAACGGACGAGCGGTGGCCCAAAGAGCGGGTGCCGCGGTACGCCCAAGGTGCGCCGAAGATGGCGGTGAGACAGCTTGCCGCATGAAGAGGACGGAACAATGAACGGGTCGCAATTCGAGCGCGCAAACATCGTGGCAGAAGAGCTGTCGGCGACGGTCGCCTCGAAAACGACTGATCGTCCGCTTGAAAAGCACACGTACCGCCCGCCGGCCGAAGGCCTGTACGATCCGACCCTGGAAAAGGATTCCTGCGGCGTCGGCTTTATCGCCAACATCAAGGGCAAGAAGTCGCACCAGATCGTCTCGGACGCGCTCAGCATCCTCTGCAACCTCGAGCATCGCGGCGCGGTCGGCGCCGATCCGCGCTTCGGCGACGGTGCCGGCATCCTCGTGCAGATCCCGCACGCCTTCTTCACCCGCAAGGCCAAGGAGCTCGGCTTCTCGCTGCCCGCTCCGGGTGAATACGCCATCGGCGCGCTGTTCATGCCGCGCGACAGCGCCTGGCGCAACGTCATCAAGAGCATCATCACCGATCAGATCAAGGCCGAAGGGTTGAAGCTGCTCGGCTGGCGCGACGTGCCGACCGACAACTCCTCGCTCGGTGTCACCGTGAAGCCGACCGAGCCGAACCACATGCAGGTGTTCATCGGCCGAAACGGCGCCGCCAAGACCGACGAGGAGTTCGAGCGCCGGCTCTACATCCTGCGCAAGTCGATCTCGCAGGCGATCTATCAGCGCCGCGACCGCGGCCTCGCGGGTTATTACCCCTGCTCGATGTCCTGCCGCACCGTGATCTACAAGGGCATGTTCCTCGCCGATCAGCTCGGCAAGTATTATCCCGACCTGCACGAGAAAGATTTCGAGAGCGCGCTCGCGCTCGTGCACCAGCGCTTCTCGACCAACACCTTCCCGACCTGGTCACTGGCGCATCCCTACCGGATGATCGCGCATAACGGCGAGATCAACACGCTGCGCGGCAACGTCAACTGGATGGCGGCGCGTCAGGCTTCCGTGAGCTCCGAGCTCTACGGCAAGGACATCAGCCGCCTCTGGCCGATCTCCTATGAAGGGCAGAGCGACACCGCCTGCTTCGACAACGCGCTCGAATTCCTGGTGCAGGGCGGTTACTCGCTGCCGCACGCGGTGATGATGATGATTCCGGAGGCGTGGGCCGGCAATCCCCTGATGGATGAGAAGCGCCGCGCCTTCTACGAATATCACGCCGCCCTGATGGAGCCGTGGGACGGCCCGGCCGCGATCGCCTTCACCGACGGCCGCCAGATCGGCGCCACGCTCGACCGCAACGGCCTGCGGCCCGCGCGCTATCTCGTGACCAAGGACGACCGCATCGTGATGGCGTCCGAAATGGGCGTCTTGAAGATTCCGGAGGACCAGATCGTCACCAAGTGGCGGCTCCAGCCGGGCAAGATGCTGCTGGTCGACCTCGACCAGGGTCGCCTCATTCCCGACGACGAGATCAAGGCTGAGCTTGCCAAGAGCCATCCCTACAAGGAGTGGCTCGACCGCACCCAGATCGTGCTGGAGGAGCTGCCGAAGGCGCCGACCACCGGCGTGCGCTCGAACCTGTCGCTGCTCGACCGGCAGCAGGCGTTCGGCTACAGCCAGGAAGACATCACGATCCTGATGACGCCGATGGCCTCCACCGGCGAGGAAGCCACGGGCTCGATGGGCAACGACACGCCGGTCTCGGCGCTGTCTGCCAAGCCCAAGCCGCTGTTCACCTACTTCAAGCAGAACTTTGCGCAGGTCACTAACCCGCCGATCGACCCGATCCGCGAGGAGCTGGTGATGAGCCTGGTCTCGATCATCGGACCGCGGCCGAACTTGTTCGATCTGCAGGGCCTCGCCACCACCAAGCGCCTCGAAGTGCGCCAGCCGATCCTGACCGACGCGGATCTCGAAAAGATCCGCTCGATCGCCGATCTCGGCGATACCCACTTCAAGTCGCGCACGCTCGACACCACCTTCCATGCCGGCCTCGGCGCGGCCGGCATGGACCAGGTGCTCGACGAACTCTGCGCGCGTGCGGAAGCCGCGGTGCGCGAAGGCGTCAACATCATCATCCTGTCCGACCGCATGGTCGGCACGGACCGCGTGCCGATCCCCTCGCTGCTGGCCTGCGCCGCCGTGCATCATCATCTGATCCGCACCGGCCTGCGCACCTCGGTCGGCCTCGTCGTCGAATCCGGCGAGCCGCGCGAGGTGCATCACTTCGCCTGCCTTGCCGGTTACGGCGCGGAGGCGATCAATCCCTACCTCGCGTTCGAGACCATCATCGCGATGAAGGACCGCCTGCCCGGCCCGCTCGACGACTACGAGATCGTCAAGCGCTACATCAAGTCGATCGGCAAGGGCCTGCTGAAGGTGATGTCCAAGATGGGCATCTCGACCTACCAGTCCTATTGCGGCGCCCAGATCTTTGACGCGGTCGGTCTGAAGGCGGACTTCGTGTCCAAGTTCTTCGCCGGCACCCACACCCGCATCGAGGGCGTGGGTCTGGCCGAGATCGCGGAAGAGGCCGTGCGCCGCCATGCCGACGCGTTCGGCGAGGCGCTGGTCTACAAGACCGCGCTGGATGTCGGCGGCGAATATGCCTACCGCACCCGCGGCGAGGACCACGCGTGGACGGCCGAATCGGTGTCGCTGCTCCAGCACGCCGCCCGCGGCAATTCGCAGGAGCGCTATCGCGCCTTCGCGAAGATCCTCAACGAGCAGTCGGAGCGCCTGTTGACGCTGCGCGGCCTGTTCCGGATCAAGAGCGCGGAAGAAGAGAAGCGCAAGCCCGTGCCGCTCGACCAGGTCGAGCCGGCCAAGGACATCGTCAGGCGTTTCGCCACGGGTGCGATGAGCTTCGGCTCGATCTCGCGTGAGGCGCATACGACGCTTGCGATCGCCATGAACCGGATCGGCGGCAAGTCGAACACCGGCGAAGGCGGCGAAGAAGCTGACCGCTTCAAGCCGCTGCCGAACGGCGACAGCATGCGCTCGGCGATCAAGCAGGTCGCCTCGGGCCGGTTCGGCGTGACGACGGAATATCTCGTCAACTCCGACATGATGCAGATCAAGATGGCGCAGGGCGCCAAGCCCGGCGAAGGCGGCCAGTTGCCCGGCCACAAGGTCGACGCGACGATCGCCAAAGTCCGGCATTCGACGCCGGGCGTCGGCCTGATCTCGCCGCCGCCGCACCATGACATCTACTCGATCGAGGACCTGGCGCAGCTCATCTACGACCTCAAGAACGTTAACCCGACGGGCGACGTCTCGGTCAAGCTCGTCTCCGAGATCGGCGTCGGCACGGTGGCCGCGGGCGTTGCCAAGGCGCGCGCCGACCATGTCACCATCGCGGGCTTCGAGGGCGGCACTGGTGCATCGCCGCTGACCTCGATCAAGCATGCAGGCTCGCCCTGGGAGATCGGTCTTGCCGAAACTCACCAGACGCTGGTGCGCGAGCGGCTGCGCAGCCGCATCGCGGTCCAGGTCGACGGCGGCTTCCGCACCGGGCGCGACGTCGTGATCGGTGCGCTGCTGGGGGCCGACGAGTTCGGCTTTGCGACCGCGCCGCTGATTGCGGCCGGCTGCATCATGATGCGCAAGTGCCATCTCAACACCTGCCCGGTCGGCGTCGCCACCCAGGACCCCGTCCTGCGCAAGCGCTTCACCGGCCAGCCCGAGCACGTGATCAACTACTTCTTCTTCGTCGCCGAAGAGGTTCGCGAGATCATGGCGAGCCTTGGCTTCCGCAACTTCAACGAGATGGTCGGCCAGACCCAGATGCTCGACCAGACCCGCCTGGTCGCGCATTGGAAAGCCAAGGGCCTCGACTTCTCGAAGCTGTTCGTCAAGCAGAAGGAAGAGAAGGGCCAGAAGATCTATCACTCGGAGCGCCAGAACCATCATCTGGAGGCCGTGCTCGATCGCAAGCTGATCGAGAACGCGACGCCCGCGCTCGACCGCGGCGCGCCCGTGAAGATCGAGGCCGAGATCAACAACACCGATCGTTCCGCCGGCGCGATGCTGTCGGGCGCGGTGGCCAAGATCTACGGCCATGCAGGACTGCCGCATGACACGATCCATGTCAGCCTCAAGGGCACCGCCGGCCAGGCCTTTGGCGCGTGGCTCGCCCACGGCGTCACCTTCGAGCTCGAGGGTGAAGGCAACGACTATGTCGGTAAGGGCCTGTCGGGCGGCAAGATCATCGTCAAGCCGCCGCGCAACGGCGGTATCGTGCCGGAAGAGAGCATCATCGTCGGCAACACCGTGATGTACGGCGCGATCGAAGGCGAGTGCTACTTCCGCGGCATCGCCGGCGAACGTTTTGCCGTGCGCAATTCGGGCGCCGTGGCGGTGGTCGAGGGCGCGGGCGATCATTGCTGCGAATACATGACTGGCGGCATCGTGGTCGTGCTCGGCAAGACCGGGCGCAACTTCGCGGCCGGCATGTCCGGCGGCATCGCCTATGTGCTCGACGAGGCCGGCGATTTCGACAAGCTCTGCAATCTCTCGATGGTCGAGCTCGAGCCGGTGCTGTCGGAGGAACTGATCAACGCCGGCACCTACAACCACTCCGGTGATCTCGAGGCGCATGGCCGGGTCGACGTGTTCGAGAACCTGCTCGATTCCGACGTCGAGCGCTTGCACGTCCTGATCTCGCGCCATGAAAAGGCGACCGGCTCCAGGCGCGCGATCGAGATCCTCGCGAACTGGAAGGAATGGCTGCCCAAATTCCGCAAGGTGATGCCGGTCGAGTACCGGCGTGCACTGCGCGAAATGCAGGCCAACGCGGACGCCGAGCCGAAAATCGCGATCGGCGCGTAAGTCTAACCCCTCGTGGGCAGAGGCGGCGCGAAAGCGCCGTCTCGAACCATGAGGCCTCCATCCGGGCCGTCATCCTTCGAGACGCGTATTCCGCGTTCCTCAGGAATGGGGTTCGAAATGAAAAACGAAGCGGCAGGGACTACGGGTTTAATGGGCAAGATCACGGGCTTTCTCGAAATCGAACGGTATGATCGCAAGTACACCCCGGTCGCCGAGCGCTTGAAGCATTTCAAGGAATTCGTCGTTCCGCTCTCGGAGAAGGAAACGCGCGACCAGGCCGCGCGCTGCATGAATTGCGGCATTCCCTATTGCCACGGCACCGGTTCGGTCGCGCCGGGCACGCCCGGCTGCCCGGTCAACAACCAGATCCCCGACTTCAACGACCTCGTCTACCAGGGCAACTGGGAAGAGGCTTCGCGCAACCTGCATTCGACCAACAATTTCCCGGAGTTCACCGGCCGCATCTGCCCGGCGCCGTGCGAAGCCTCCTGCACGCTCAACATCGACGACAACCCGGTCACCATCAAGACCATCGAGTGCGCGATCGTTGACCGCGCCTGGGAGAACGGCTGGCTGAAGCCGGAGATCAACACCGAGAAGACCGGCAAGAAGGTCGCGGTGATCGGCTCGGGTCCGGCCGGCATGGCCTGCGCACAGCAGTTGGCACGCGCCGGTCATGACGTGCATCTCTACGAGAAGTACGCCAAGGCCGGCGGCCTTCTGCGTTATGGCATTCCCGACTTCAAGATGGAAAAGGACATCATCGACCGCCGCGTCGCGCAGATGGAGGCGGAGGGCGTCACCTTCCACTACAACAGCCATGTCGGTGCCGCCGGCAACGTCGATCCGCGCGAGATGCTCAACGAGTACGACGCCATCGCGCTGACCGGCGGTGCGGAAGCGCCGCGCGACCTGCCGATCCCTGGCCGCGACCTCGACGGCATCCAATACGCGATGGACTTCCTGCCGCAGCAGAACCGCCGCAACTCCGAGGAGCCTTTGAACGGCGTCACCGACATCCTCGCCGGCGGCAAGCATGTCGTCGTCATCGGCGGCGGCGATACCGGCAGCGACTGCATCGGCACCTCGCTGCGCCAGGGCGCCAAGTCCGTGACCCAGCTCGAGATCATGCCGGCGCCGCCCGAGCGCGAGAACAAGGGCCTGACCTGGCCGAACTGGCCGCTCAAGATGCGGACGTCCTCGAGCCAAGCTGAAGGCGCAATCCGCGAATATGCCGTGCTGACGCAGAAGTTTTCCGGCGAGAACGGCAAGGTCAAGAAGCTGCACTGCGTGCGCGTCGACGACAAGTTCAAGCCGATGGCCGGCACCGAATTCGAGCTCGATGCCGAGCTCGTGCTGCTCGCCATGGGTTTCGTGCACCCCGTGCACGAGGGCCTCTTGAAGCTGCTCTCGGTCGACCTCGACCCGCGCGGCAACGTCAAGGCGAACACGCTCGACTACCAGACCTCGCGCCCCAACGTGTTCTCCGCCGGCGACATGCGCCGCGGCCAGTCGCTGGTGGTGTGGGCGATCCGCGAGGGACGCCTCTGCGCGCGGTCGATCGACACGTTCCTGATGGGGAAGACGGATTTGCCGCGATAAGTTTTCGCGAGCTGGCTGCCACATGTGAGACTGTCATCGCCCGCCTTGTGCGCAATTGCGCACTGGAGCGGGCGATCCGGTATTCCAGAGACGTCAAACGTATACGGATCAGCCGCGGCGTACTGGATACCCTGCCTTGGCGAGGCATGACGGCGGAGTGCGTAGCGGGCACGTGTCCGCCAATACAATCACTCTTCCTTCACGTCAATTCTGCAACCTCACCCCCAGCATCACCACGGTCGCCTGCGAGCTCGACAGCGGGACGTTCGAATTCAGGATGTCGTGGCGCAGGGTACCTTTGACCCAGAGGTTGCGGTTGAGCTTGTAGATGAGATCGCCTTCGATCGAGTACGTTTTGTCCTTACGCACATTCTCCTGGTAGTCATACGTGCCGTAGGTGAACTTGCCGATGCCGGTCAGCCAACGACGGAAGTCGTGATCGACTTCAACGGCGTAAGTGCGCACCAGGATGCCCGGGGAGCCCACAAGCGTCGTCTCCTGGATCTGAGTGTCGGAATTGAATCTCACGGTGGTCAGTCCGCTCGCGTTCCAGACCAGCGAGCCCGTGGTCAGGAAGCCGCTGAGCTGGCTGAGCCTTGGATCGACATAGTTGCGCGCGGCGTAGCCGATCGAGATTTCTCCGGTGAGGATGCGCGAGAACTCGAAGGACGTGCCGACCTTGGCGTAGCCACCGTTTGAATCGCGCAAATAGCCATTGCGGTCGGCAGCCTGGTCGTGCACGCGGGTGTCGCCCTCGATCTCCAGGAATGGCTTCAGGCCCGGCTTGGGATCGTAGGAGAAGCGCCCCACACCACCATACTGGTTGAAGTCGCGGTCGTCGTTGCTGGAAACCGTGCCGTCGGTGAGCTTGGAGTTGGTGTACGCCGTGCGGTCGACCGTGGCACCGGCGGCGACCTCGAAACGATTGAAGGTCTGGTCGACGCCGAGTGTCGTGCCGTAGGTGGCGTAGATCGGATATCTCTGAAGTCCCGCCTGGATGTTCGGGCTACCGGGATTGTCGGTGGCAAGCCGCAGGCGGAGCTCCGAAGTCAGCCTGAGATCGCGGTCGACGTCGATGCGGCCGTCGATGTGGCCGGTGAAATCCGGGCGGTTGATCTCGACGGGCGCGGGCGAGGCGATGCCGTCGATCGTCGCAGGCAACTGGTTGCCATAGCCGGTGAAGGATCCGCGCAGGTCCGCGACCAGCGCGTGGCGCTCCCAGTCGGACATCACGACGAGCTCGGGTGCCACGACATAGAGCGGCGAGCCGATCGGCTTGTTGAGGCGCGCCGGATTGGTGTCGTAGCCGCCGGAGAGCTCGAGCGCGCCCTTGATCAGGAAGCTGCCGGCGTAATCGCCGACGGGGCCGAAGGGATCATCGTCGAGCTTGAGGCGCCGGCGCAGCGGCTGGCCGGGCACTGTGCCGGCCATCGCCGCCGGCACCGGCGTCTTGTTGGCGGTCTCCGACGGCGGCGGCGCGATGCGCGGCAGGCCGATGCCAGGTGCGGACGTCGCGGCCGGAGCCGGGGTGCCGGGACCCGGCGCGCGTTTCGGCTTCGGCTGCCCCGGATAAAGCTTTGGCTGCTGCCGCTTTCGATTGAGCGAGTCATAACCCGAGGCGCCAGAGCCATTGGCGGCGGGCAGGCCATAGGTCGGCACCTGGCCGACGCGCGAGGGCGCCGGTGTGTCCCTGCTCTTGCGCGGATCGGCGCCGGGATCGGGCAGCGCCGGCAAGCCATCCGACGGGGGCTGCGCGAACGTCGTCGTGGCCGTGCGCCGCGTGGGGAGCGTGTCCGGCGAGACGAAGCCGCCGCGGTTCGGATTGAAGAGGTCCGGTGTGAGGCTCTGGGCGGCGGCGGGCGCGCGCTCCAGCATGGTCAGCGCAAGGCATGGCAAGACGGCGCGCAAGACGTGCGCGCGCTTGCTCCGGCTCCTGCCTGGAGACGACCCCACGATGGAAAAAAACTCCAACGAATTCCGACACTTCTGCGATGGCTCCCGCGGGGGACGCGGGAACCATCGTTAATGGAGTTAAAACAATTATGGTTAATGACCCGTTGAGGGCGGACCTCCTCACGTCGCCTCCCCGCCGCGGCCGTGCTAAGCAGGCAGCCACGCGCAAACCGGGTTTGCCCCTCTTCCCTGGATCAAAACATGCCGAGCTCGAAACCGCTGATGACCCCATCATCCGGCCCCGCCTCCTCCGACATCGAATCCGCGCTGCGCACGCTGGAGACGGAGAGCGGCGGCATCGGCGCGCTCGCGACCGCGCTGAAGGGGCCGCTAGGGGCGAGCTTCACAGCGGCGATCGACAAGATCCGCAACGCCAAGGGGCGCGTCGTCGTCACCGGGCTCGGCAAGTCCGGCCACATGGCGCGCAAGATCGCAGCGACGCTCGCCTCGACCGGCACGCCCGCCTTCTTCGTCCACGCCGCCGAAGCCGGCCATGGCGACCTCGGCATGATCACCACCGACGACGTCATCATGGCGCTGTCCTGGTCCGGCGAGCAGCCGGAGATGAAGAACCTCGTGAATTACTCGGCGCGCTTTGCGATTCCCATGATCGCGGTGACGTCGAACGCAGGCTCCGCGCTCGGACAGGCCGCCGATATCGTGATCGAGCTGCCCAAGGCGCGCGAAGCCTGCCCGCACAATCTGGCGCCGACCACCTCGACGTTGATGCAGGCCGCGATCGGCGATGCCATCGCGATCGCGCTGCTCGAAGGCCGCGGCTTCACGGCGCTGGAGTTCGCGCATTTCCACCCCGGCGGAAAGCTCGGCGCGATGCTGAAATTCGTCCGCGACTACATGCGCACCGGCACGGAGATCCCCGTCAAGCCGGTCGGCACGAAGATGTCGGAAGCGGTGGTCGAGATGTCGGCCAAGGGTTTGGGGTGCGTCTGCATCGTGAGCAGTACGGGCGAGATCGCCGGCATCATCACCGACGGCGATTTGCGCCGGCACATGCGGCCGGATCTGCTGACCGCGACGGTCGACGACATCATGACGAAGCAGCCGAAGACCGTGCCGCCCTCCATGCTCGCGACCGAGATGATTGAGGTGCTGAACACGCGCAAGATCACGACGCTGATCGTGGCCGAAGCGAGCAAGCCGGTCGGCATCGTGCACCTGCACGATCTGTTGCGGGCCGGCGTGGCTTAAGCCAACTCTCGTCATCCCGGGGGCATCGCGCAGCGATGAGCCCGGATCCATTCATCCGCGTGACCCGTGGCGAAATGGATTCGGGGCTCGCGCCAAGAGGCGCGCCGCGAAATGACACGGAGGATGTAGGGCGCGCACTGCCTGCCTCCTCTCCGTCATTGCGAGCGCAGCGAAGCAATCCAGACTGTCACCGCGGAGAGATTCTGAGACGCTTAGTTCGCCGGAAATCGCGCCGCCTTCTCCTCCAGCGGCAATCTCAGCCCGTTCGCCAGATACGACACCGTCCGATAGACCCCGCACAGCATCATGATCTCCAAAATCTGGGCGTCGTCGTAATGCGCTGCGAGCGCGGCAAACTCCACGTCATCAAGCGTTGCGCGGTGATGCAAGGCATCGACGGCCGCGATCAGCGCCTGCTCGGCCGTAGACCAGCAGGCTGAAGTCGCCTCGCCATGAGCGGTGGCGCGGACCTGTTCATCCGTGAGACCCGCAGCTCCCGCGAAGATCGCGACATGCACGCCCCATTCATATTCGCATGTGTTCAGCGCGCAGGTGCGGTCGATGACGATCTCGCGCTCGCGCAACGACAGCGGCCCCGGATCCAGGAGGCTGCCGGCACGGAACTTGTCCCAGGCGCGCTTGTGTCCCGCCATCACCCGGAACAGCATCAGGGGTGGCGCGCCGCGCATGATGCGGTTGAACTGCTCATCGATCTCGGGCGGATAAGGCGGATCCAGCGGCGCGATGCGCGACATCGTCTGTGACATGGCCGATCCCTCTGCTACAATAATTGTAGCGATACGCTACACTATCCGTAGCAGCGCGCAAGGGGGGCGACATGGCGAGACTGGCAGGGCAACGCAGCGTACGCGGCTCGCGCACGGGCCGGCCGATCATGGCCCTGCTGGACCTCTTGGGGAAACGCTGGAGTCTGCGGATCCTCTGGGAATTGCGCGGCGCTCCCCTCACCTCCCGCGCGCTCCGCAGCGCCTGTGACGAGGCATCCCCCACGGTGCTACAAGCCCGGCTCACGGAGTTGCGCGAGGCGGGCTTCGTGGAGCTCGGAGATGCCGGGGGCTACAGCCTGACGCCGCTCGGGCGGGAATTGTGCGAGACCTTCATGCCGCTGCACCGGTTTGCGGAAAGGTGGAGGAAGTAGAATTCGAACAGCCGCGCACCTCAACTTCCCTTCGCCCCTTGTGGGAGAAGGTCGCGCGAAGCGCCGGATGAGGGGTTGCATCCACAAACTCGATCGCGAGAAGCACACGCGGAGAGAGACCCCTCACCCGTTTCGCCGCTCCGCGGCGATCCACCCTCCCCCGCAAGGGAGGAGGGTAAGAGGAGCTACGCCGCTGCCACCGTCAGGTTCGCGCCGTCGACCTGCACCACCTTCACCCGCGTGCCGGCTGGTGTATCGGGGCCGGCGACGCGCCAGACGGTATCACCGATGCGCACGGTGCCGCTTCCATCGATGATCGGCTTCTCCAACGTGAACTCGCGGCCCAGAAGCGCCTCGGTGCGCTTGTTGAGGTGCGGGCTCGCGCTGGTGTCGATCCTGCCGCGCGCGAGGCGCCGCCATAGCGGGACTGCGGCGGCGGCGAACAGCGCGAACATCACGAGCTGCACCTGCCAGGCGGGATGGGCGGCGAACGAGACCAGCCCGACCAGCAGCGCAGCGAGCCCGAGCCAGAACAGGAACACGCCCGGCGCGAACACCTCCAGCGCCATCAGGATGAAGCCGAAGATCAGCCAGTTCCAGGTGCCGAGGGTGACGAACATGTCGGTCATGACACGACCTCTGGGTTATCTTATTGCTGCGGCGGCACTACCGGCGGCGAGCTTCCCGCCGGCGGCACCGAGCCGCGGCGGGCGGCGGCGGATGTGGACGCCGCGCTCTCGCCGAAGGTCGCCTTGGCGATCTCGCCGATGCCGGCCAGCGAGCCAAGCAGGCTCACGGCTTCCATCGGCAGCATGATGATCTTCTGGTTCGGGGCCTCCGCAAATTGCCCGAACGCCTTGATATATTTGTCGGCGATAAAATAGTTCAATGAGGCGACGTCGCCCTTGGCGATCGCCTCCGACACCATCAGCGTCGCCTTGGCCTCGGCCTCCGCGAGGCGCTCGCGCGCTTCGGCGTCGCGGAATGCGGCCTCCCGGCGGCCCTCGGCTTGCAGGATCTGGCCCTGCTTGGCGCCCTCGGCGCGCAGGATCTCGGACTGCCGCTGACCTTCGGCAGCCAGAATGTCGGCGCGCTTGACGCGCTCGGCCTTCATCTGCCGGCCCATGGCCTCGACGAGATCGGCCGGCGGCACGATGTCCTTGATCTCGATGCGGTTGACCTTGACGCCCCAGGGCGAGACCGCGGCGTCGACGACGCGCAGCAGACGCTCGTTGATCTCGTCGCGATGCGACAGCACCTGGTCGAGATCCATCGAGCCCATCACCGAGCGGATGTTGGTCATGGTCAGGACCGTGATCGCGTTGTTGAGGTTGGCGACCTCGTAGCTCGCTTTCGCAGCATCAAACACCTGGTAGAAGGCAACGCCGTCCACGCTCACCGTCGCGTTGTCCTTGGTGATCACCTCCTGCTCGGGAATGTCGATCACCTGCTCCATCATGTTCATCTTGCGCCCGACGCGATCGAAATAGGGCACGATCAGGTTGAGCCCCGGCGACAGCGTCTGGGTGTATTTGCCGAACCGCTCGATGGTCCAGTCGTAGCCCTGAGGCACCGTCTTCACACCGGCAAGCAGCGTGACGATGACGAGAAACACCAGTGCAATAGCAAAAATATCGAAACCGCTCATAGGTCCTCCAAGGCGGGAAAAGGCGTTTCCCGCGCCGTTCATTGGTCGGGTTTTCGTCCCGACCGGTTCAGCGGCACTCTTTACGTCGGCCTGCGGCGATCATTTCACAAGACGCACGAAGCCGGAACGACGGCCATTAAGTATTGGCGGGAAGGCTCTTGAAAGGCGGCCGGGCCACCCCAACGGATGCGCCTGCTACTCGATGACCTCGTCGGCGATCGCAAGCAGCGCCGGCGGGATGGTGACGCCGAGCGTTCGTGCAGTCCGCAAGTTGATCGCAAGCTCGAATTTGGTCGGGTTTTGCACCGGAAGATCGGCAGGCCTTGCGCCCTTCAATATGCGGTCGATATAGGCGGCGGCGCGCCGCACCTGCTCGGCGCTATCGGTGCTGTACGACATCAGGCCGCCCTCATCGACGAAGGTCCGGCTCCAGTAGACCGCAGGGATGCGTGCCTCGGCGACCGCCGCCTGGAGGCGCGCGCGATTCGCCAGCGTGAAGAAATCGGGCAGGACGAGCAGGCCTTCGCCCTTGCGGGCCGCGAGCGCCGCGATCGAGGCCGCGTCATGGACCGGCACTGGGTCGACCGACACGCCGAGCGAGCGGGCCGCCTGTTCGATCGCGGGCAGCATGAGGCCGGCGAAAGGCGCCGTGGATGGATTGTAGACCACGGCGATGCGGGAGACTTTCGGCGTGATCTGCGTCAGCATCTCCAGCCATTTGCCGGCCATCGGCCCGTCATAGTCGGTGAAACCGGTGATGTTGCCGCCCGGATGCGAAAGGGTTTTGACAAAACCCTGGCCAACGGGATCCGTGACGACGGCGAACACGATCGGCGTTGCCGCGACGCGCTTGCGCAATTCCACGACCGACGGCGTGCCGATGGCGAGCAGGATGTCGGGATTGAGCGCAAGCAGCTCGCCGGCCTGCCGCGCGATCAGCGCCCGATCGCCGCCGCCATGGCGCCATTCGATCCGCAGATTGTCCTGCTCCTTCCAGCCAAGTGTAGCCAGCGCATCGGTCAGGATCGTCGCGCGCATCTGCCCGATCGCGTCATCGGCTGCCGTCACTGTGAGCACGCCGAGCCGGCGCAGCCCGGCCGGCGCCGGCTGCGCCACCGCCGGCAGCGGCAGCAGCGCGGCGCAGCCGAGAAGTGCCAGAACCTCGCGCCGCTTCATGGGGCGCCCCTCAGATCCAGCCCTGCAGCTCGCGTAGCACAAGGGTGCGGATCACGTCCATGCCGGGCTCGCTGTCGTTGAGGCAGGGGATCGCGGCAAACGCCTCGCCGCCACCGTGCTTGAAGATCTCGGCATTCTCCTGCGCGATCTCCTCCAGCGTCTCCAGGCAGTCGGCGGCAAAGCCCGGCGTCACCACCGCGATGCGGCGCACGCCTTGCTGCGCCAGGCGCTTCATGGTCGCGTCCGTATAGGGCTGAAGCCACTCGTCATTACCGAAGCGCGACTGGAAGGTGAGCAGCAGCTTTGAGGCGTCCATGCCGAGCCGGCGGCGCAGCGCCTCGGTCGTCGCCACGCAGTGGCTCTCGTAGGGATCGCCCTTGTCGACATAGGATTTCGGCATGCCGTGGAAGGAGGCGACGATCAGCTCCGGCTTGAACGGCAAGCTCGCCAGGCTCGCCTCAATCGAGGTCGCGAGCGCCTCGATATAGGCCTCGTCCTCGTAGTAAGGCGGCGTCACCCGCAGCGTCGGCTGCGCGCGCAGGCGGGCGAGAACGCGAAACACCTCGTCGCAGACGGTCGCCGAGGTCGAGGCGGAATATTGCGGATAGAGCGGCACCGCCAGGATCCGGTCGCAACCTTGCGCGACCAGCTCATCGATGCCGGACTTGATCGACGGGTTGCCGTAGCGCATCGCCCAGTCCACCACGACATGCGCGCGGTCGGCGAGTGCGGCGGCGAGCTTGTCGGCCTGCGAGCGGGTAATGGTCTTGAGCGGCGACTCGTTCTTCTCGGTGTTCCAGATCTTCTGATAGTCGAGCGCCTTGCTGCGCGGCCGGCTGCGCAGGATGATGCCGTTCAGCACGAACTGCCAGACCAGGCCCTGGTCCTCGATGACGCGGGGATCGCTCAGGAATTCCTTGAGGTAGACGCGCACGCCCGGGGCATCCGCGGTGTCGGGCGTTCCGAGATTGACGAGCAGCACGCCGACACGCGAAGCGGCCGGAGCTGCGGTGGCCTTCGATGTGTCGATCGGGAGAACGCGCGTCATGGCCCAACGGGTTCGCGCGTTGGGCCGAACTTGTCAAGATTGGGCCGACTTCGCTAGGGTTTCGGGGGTGCAGGGGGAAGGAACCATGACGCACGCGGAATGGTGCATATTTGGAGCGCTGCTGCTCTATCTTGCGACGATCGCCTCGATCAAATGGATCAGGTTCGGTCGTTTCGACAATTCGAAACCGCGCGACCCGGCCTTCTATGAGGATGCCATCTCGCAGCGCGCGCTGGGCGCGCACCAGAACGGCATCGAGACCTTCCCGTTCTTCGCGATTGCCGTGCTGCTCGCCGAATTCCGCGATTCCCCGCAGCGCCTGGTCGATGAGCTCGCCGCGCTCTTCCTGATCGTGCGGGTCGCCTACGTCTTCACCTATCTCGGCAACCGTCCGACGCTGCGGTCGATCCTCTGGAGCATCGGTTTTGCGATCAATGTCGCGATCTTCTTCATGCCCGCCCTGAAGCGGTTTCTGCCGGTGTGACTTCTCTCTTCCCTTCTCCCCTTGCGGGAGAAGGTGGCGCGACGCGCCGGATGAGGGGCTATCTCCGCGCGTTCAGGTTGAGTGATTCATGCGTGGAGAGAGAGACCCCTCACCCGTCTCGCCGCTGCTTCGCAGCGCCGAGCCACCCTCTCCCACAAGGGGAGAGGGAAAAAGAGTGCATCTCAAAAACACGTCGTGCGTTCGGCGGCGAGGTAGCCCAGCAGCAGGCCTGCGCCGAACAGCAGCACGAGGCCGGCGGCCGCGAATTCGATGCCGCGCATGAAGAGCGCGCCGCCGCCGTCGCGGCCGGCGCTCAGGCGCCGGGCGACGTCCTTGGCGGAGACGGCGATGACCGCAATGGTCGCGACCGTGATCGCGGTGCCGAGCCCCATCAGGAAGGTCGCGGCGATGCCGGCCCAGAACAGTCCCTGGGCGAGCGCGAACACCAGCACCAGGATCGCGCCCGAGCAGGGGCGGATGCCGACGGTGAGGATTGCCGCGAGGCCACGCCGCCAGCCGCCGGGGCCGGCAAGCTCGCCCGGCGTGGGGCCATGGGAGTGGCCGCAATGCTCGCCATGGACCTGGTCGTGGGCATGCGCGTGGCCATGGCCGTGGTGGTGATGGTCATGGTGGTCGTGACCATGACCATGCTCGTCATGATGATTGTGATGGTGGCCGTGATGATCGTGGTGATGCGGCACGCCGGCTATCGCGGGCACCGGCTGAGAGGCCTGGAGTGCGCGGATGAAGGCGCCGCCCTTGACCCAGACGAGGCGGAGCCCAAACGCCGCGATCAGGGCGTAGCTGGCGATCTCGATCACCTTCTCGGCGCTGCACATGGTCTTGGCGGTCGCGTTCAGCGCCCAGGCCGCGATGCCGACGATGAGGACCGCGACCAGCGACTGCATCAGCGCCGAGGCAAAGGACAACACGATGCCGCGCCGTGCCGTTTCCTGGTTGGCGACGAGGTAGGAGGAGATCACCGCCTTGCCGTGGCCGGGGCCGGCGGCATGGAAGATGCCGTAGGCAAAGGAGATCGCGAGCAGCGTCCACACCGC
Organism: Bradyrhizobium sp. UFLA05-153; assembly: GCF_054185185.1. Lineage (NCBI taxonomy): Bacteria > Pseudomonadati > Pseudomonadota > Alphaproteobacteria > Hyphomicrobiales > Nitrobacteraceae > Bradyrhizobium > Bradyrhizobium sp. UFLA05-153. The sequence continues at coordinate 37,714 of NZ_JBBIAM010000025.1, read as the reverse complement.
CGAGCCGTCCGATTTCGCGGCGCGGATGGTCGCCGACATCTCGCGGTAGAACTCCGACTGCTTGGCCAGCAGCCAGCCGACGACGCCGCCGGCCTCCGGCTCGGGCGCCGGGCGCGGCCCGCCGAAGGGGTTTTGCGCGAAGAGATCATGAAGCGCCGCATCGACGGCCCAGACCGCGACAAGGACGGCCGCGCCGGTGCCGAGTGCACGCGCAAGCGGAAAACGAAGGAAAGAGGTCACGGGCAATCCACGGTGATCTTGTTGGCGAACATCATGCCGAAGTTCGAGTTTTCGCCGTTCATGAAGGTCTGCTCGTTGAGCTTCTGGGCGCTCGCGGTGCCGTCATTCGGCCGCTCCAGCTTCATCTGGCAGCCGGCGGGCGCGCCGACCAGCCTGACCGGGTTGTCCTTGGCCATCTGGAAGTCGATGAAGAAGGAGCGGTCGAACACCTCCAGCACGAGCTGTTTCGGCTTCAGCGGCGTCTTCAGCGGCAGCGTGAAGTGCAGGGTCAGCACGGTGTCCCTGTAGTCGAGGAAATAGTCGACCGGCTCATTGAAGCGCTCCTTCTTGCCGTCGGCCTTGGCGAAGGTGAAGTAGGCATATTCCTTCAGCGACTCGACGTTGGTCTGGGCAAGCGGAGCCAGCTCCTCGCGCGTGTAGCTGCCCTTGGTCTTGCCCTCGAGCCCCTGGGTCGCATAGGCCGAGAACATGTCGTCGAAGGTCCAGGCGTGGCGGACACCGGTGATCGAGCCGTCAGGGGCGTAGATCAGCTCGCTGGTCGCGGTGATCCAGACATGCGGATGCGCCTGCGCCACCCCCGCCGCAAGCGAGAGGCCAGCGGCGAGCAGCCATCCGAACAGGGCGCGCATGCCCATCAGGCCGCCTGCGCGGCGTCGAGCAGGCCGCGCCGGCGCAGCAGCGCATCCGGCTCGGGCGGCCGGCCACGGAAGGCCTCGTAGGCGGCTTCCGGATCGACCGATCCACCGGTGGAGTAGATGTCGTCGTGCAGGCGCTTTGCCACCGCCGGATCGAAGATGTTGCCGGCCTCCTCGAAGGCGCCGAAGGCGTCAGCGTCCATCACTTCCGACCACATGTAACTGTAATAGCCGGCAGCATAGTGGTCGCCGGAGAAGATGTGGCCAAATTGCGTGGGCCGGTGCCGCATCGCGATCTCCCCGGGCATGCCGATCTTCTCGAGCTCTTGTCTCTCGAAGGCGCGCACGTCCTGCGCGGCCGCCGCCGGCTGGGTGTGGAATTCGAGGTCGAGAAGTGCCGAGGAGACGAATTCGACGGTGGCAAAGCCCTGGTTGAACTTGCGCGCCGCGAGGAAGCGCTGGAGCAGGTCGTCGGGCAGCGGCTCGCCGGTCTGATAGTGGCGGGCGAACTGTTGCAGCACCTCCGGCCGCTCCTGCCAGTGCTCATAGAGCTGGGAGGGCAGCTCGACGAAGTCGGTGAACACGGAGGTGCCCGACAGCGACGGATAGGTCACGTTGGAGAGCATGCCGTGCAGGCCGTGGCCGAATTCGTGGAACAGGGTGCGGGCATCGTCGGGCGACAGCAGCGAGGGCTCCCCGCCGGCTCCCTTGGCGAAGTTGCAGACATTGATGACGAGCGGCGCGGTCTCGACGTCGAGCTTCTGCTGGTCGCGCAGCGACGTCATCCAGGCACCGGAGCGCTTTGATGGCCGGGCGTAGTAGTCACCATAGAACAGCGCCTTGTGCTTGCCGTCCCGGTCCTTTACCTCCCAGACGCGGACGTCCGGGTGCCAGGCCGGGACATCCTTGCGCTCCTCGAAGGTGATGCCGAACAGGCGCGTGGCGCAGTCGAAGGCCGCCGCGATCATGTGATCGAGCGTCAAGAATGGCTTGATCGCGGCGTCGTCGAAATTGGCGCGCTGGAGGCGCAGCTTTTCGGCGTAGTACCGCCAGTCCCAGGGCGCGAGCTGGAAATTACCGCCCTCGGTCGTGATCAGCGCCTGCATCTCGTCGCGATCGGCGAGCGCGCGCGCCCGCGCGGGCTTCCAGACCCGCTCCAACAGGACCCGCACCGCGTCCGGCGTCTTGGCCATCGAATCCTCGAGCCGGTAGGCGGCGAAGGTCGGATAGCCCAGGAGATTGGCGCTCTCCTCGCGCAGCTTCAGGATCTCGACGATGGTCTCGTTGTTGTCGTTGGCGTTGCCATTGTCGCCCCGCGCGGTGAAGGCCTTGTAGACCTTCTCGCGCAGGTCGCGCCGCGCCGAGCCCTTCAGGAATGGCTCGACCGAGGAGCGCGACAGGGTGACGATGGCCTTGCCGGCCATGCCGCGATCTTCTGCCGCAGCCTTGGCGGCCGCGACGAAGCTCTCGGGCAGGCCCTGGCGGTCGTCCTCGCCGAGCTCCATGAACCACTCCTGCTCGTCACCGAGCAGATGATGGCTGAAGCTGGTGCCGAGCTGGGCGAGCTTCTCGTTGATCTCGGCCATGCGCGCCTTGGCCTCTTCGGAGAGGCCGGCGCCGGCGCGGTGGAAGCGGGTGTAGGTGCGCTCGAGCAAGCGAAGCTGCTCCGGCGTCAGATTGAGGCTGGTGCGATTCTCGTGGAGCTGGGCGATGCGGCCGAACAGCACCGCATTCATCATGATCGGATTCCAGTGCCGCGCCATCCGCAAGGAGACCTCCTTGTCGATCTCCAGGATCGCCGGATTGGAGTGCGCGGAGACGAGGTCGTAGAACACGGCCGAGACCTTGTTGAGCAGCTTGCCGGAGCGCTCGAGCGCCGTGATGGTGTTGGCGAAGTCGGGGGCTGCCGGATCATGGACGATCGCCGCGATCTCCGCGGAGTGATCGGCGAAGGCCTGCTCGAAGGCCGGTAGGAAGTGCTCCGGGCTGATCTCGTCAAACGGCGGGGTTGCGAATGGCGTCACCCAGGCCTTCAGAAGCGGGTTCGTCTCGGCCGGCGCGGCGCCGGTATTTTCGCTGGGTTCTGACATGACTTGTCCCGTTTTTTTGAGCTGGGTTTGTTGCAGCCAGCTATAGCACGCGATGGGGCTTTTTTGCGCCATTTGGCCTTGCTCCCGGGCCCCTTTTCGGGGAGATTGCGGCCCTCAAAGACCACGGATCTAAAGCTCATGAACGCGCCTGCCTCCTCCTCCCGCCGGATCGTCTGGCCGAGCGTCATCACCGTCATTAGCGCCGCCATCCTGATCGGCGCCGAGGTGTTCGGCGCGGCGTTTGCCGGCGGCTGGGCGCTCGCAATTCTGTTCGGGCTCGACGACACCGGCGCGCACATCGTGCAGGCCGTGCTGTTCGCACTCGGCGTGCTCGTCATGACCGCGTTCATCCGCGCGGCTCAACGCGTCGAGCCGTTCACGAAGCGCGCGTGAGGCGACGCGCGCGAGCACGACACGCTTCGCAGCGCGCGCAAACTTAACAGCCGTTCATCTTCAGCGTCGCTCGCGCATCACAGCGCAAGCAGTCGTTAGGCAATTCTGCTCTCAGCCTAAAAAATTTCTTGCGAAGCAGAGTCAAAACGCTTATGTGCGTTCTTGCCCAATTTCGCACGTGCCTGTGGTCGTGTGTCAGTCGGTAGGTATCCGGACAAGAGGCCGGACAGCCGCCAAGGGGTGAAGAAGCCGAGGGGCTCTTCGGAAGTGCAGAAGTCGGAAGACTGAAGCAAACCCGGAGCGTCCAGCATCTCTCTCAAAGAGATGCCTAGTCGAAGGTGACTTTGCTCTTTGCAACCGTGACTGGCAGCCGGAGGCGAACCGGCGCACCTCGTTCTCAACGGGGGACGCGACTTAAAGCAACGACGGATCGGGCTTTTTTGGTCTCTACCGGCATTCCAACGCCGGCGCGGGCTACTGAAAAGGCTTGTCCTTCATTGCCAGGTGAGCGGGCGGGAAAATTCCCAACCAATCCACGGCAGCACAATTCGGTCTCGGGTTCTCGGCCCTGTCGCGTCTCCATCGTGCGGCAGCGCCAAAGCACCCCTGTCCGAGAACATTTTGAACGGGCTCCGTCGCTGGGGCCGTTTGGAGGGTGCTATGACCGATCGCATCAGGGATTTCCTGCGCAACCGCCGCAGCGAGGGCCTCGACACCGAGCCGTGCCTCGTCGTCGACCTCGAGGTCGTGCGCGACAATTACCAGAGCTTTGCCAAGGCGCTGCCCGACAGCCGCGTGTTCTATGCCGTCAAGGCGAACCCCGCGCCGGAAGTGCTGGCGCTGCTGGCGTCCATGGGCTCCTGCTTCGACACCGCAACCGTCGCCGAGATCGAGATGGCGCTGGCCGCGGGTGCGACGCCCGACCGCATCTCCTTCGGCAACACGATCAAGAAGGAGCGCGACATCGCGCGCGCCTTCGCGCTCGGCATTCGGCTGTTCGCGGTCGATTGCGCTGCCGAGGTGGAGAAGGTCGCCCGCGCCGCCCCAGCTGCGAAGGTGTTCTGCCGCATCCTCTATGACTGCGCCGGCGCCGAGTGGCCGCTGTCGCGCAAGTTCGGCTGCGACCCGGAAATGGCGGTCGAGGTGCTCGACCTCGCCAAGCGTCTGGGCCTGGAGCCGTGCGGCATCTCCTTCCATGTCGGCTCGCAGCAGCGCAAGGTGAAGGCGTGGGACCGCGCGCTGGCGATGGCCTCGCAGGTGTTCCGCGACTGCGCCGAGCGCGGCATCAACCTCTCGATGGTCAACATGGGCGGGGGCTTCCCGACCAAGTACCTGAAGGACGTGCCGCCGGTGGTGACCTACGGCCGGTCGATCTTCCGCGCGCTGCGCAAGCACTTCGGCAACCAGATCCCCGAGACCATCATCGAGCCGGGCCGCGGCATGGTGGGCAACGCCGGGGTGATCGAATCCGAGGTCGTGCTCATCTCGAAGAAGAGCGACGAGGACGAGGTGCGCTGGGTGTATCTCGACATTGGCAAGTTCGGCGGTCTCGCCGAGACCATGGACGAGTCGATCCGCTACGCCATCCGCACCCCGCATGACGGGGCGGACATGACGCCGTGCGTGCTCGCAGGCCCGACCTGCGATTCCGCCGACGTCCTGTACGAGAAGAGTCCCTATCCGCTCCCGGTGACGCTCGAGATCGGCGACAAGGTGCTGATCGAAGGGACCGGGGCCTATACGTCGACCTACTCGTCGGTGGCGTTCAACGGCATCCCGCCGTTGAAGACGTATCACATCTGATCCGCCTCGCTTTCGAGGCCTGATAAACCGGGGGGCCGGCTTGCCGGCTCCCTTCCCTGATATTGCGATTTCTGACGACGCTTGTGCTCGTGGACGCATGTCCGCGGCTCCAAGCGAGGACTGACGTGTCATGACTGCTCTTCGGAAGCCACAGGTCGCCCTCACCTCGAAAGCCGCTCCGTTCGCGATCCGTGCGGAGCGTGCTGCCGACGTTGCGATGCGTGAAGCGCTGCTCGATGCCTGCTTTGGCGAGAACCGCCACGGCCGCACCTGCCAGCGCCTGCGCGACGGACGTGCACCTGCCGCAGGCCTTGCCCTGTCGGCGATGCGCGAGGGGAAGCTCGTGGGAACCGTGCGGCTGTGGCACGTCAGCGCCGGAGGCAGGCCCGCTCTGGTCCTCGGACCGCTCGCGGTCGATCCTGCCTGCCGCGAGCTCGGGATCGGCGCCGCGCTGATGCATCAAGCGCTGGCCGCCGCCCGGGCGCGCGGGCATGCCGCCTTGATCCTGCTCGGCGATGCCCCGTATTACGCCCGCTTCGGCTTCTCGGCCGAGAAGACCGGCGCGCTCTCGCTGCCCGGCCCGTTCGAGCGCGAGCGGCTGCTCGGCCTCGAATTCCAGGCGGGCGCACTGGACGACGCGGCCGGGATGATCGTTCCGACCGGCGCAACGCTGCCCAAACGGCGGGCAGCGCGTCTGCACGCGCACGCGGCCTAGTCTAAAAGCGGACGTCCATCATGGCGAAGACCCCGGCCGCATCCAGCGGCGATGCTCGCCCGCGCCTGCGCAGCCTGATCACATCGGTGCTGTTCGTCCTGATCGCGATCATGATCGCCAGGGACATCCTGGTGCGGCGGTGGAGCGGCTCGCCGCCGCCGTCGCAAGCTACGACGCAGCAGTCCCGCTGAGCTCCCTTCACCGCCTTCTCGGGGGTTGCGCAGGGCCTCGAAAGGCCCTTTAACCCCGCGAAACACACCCCTTCAGTCGAGGTCGAACAGATGTCCCGTCGCCTGATTTCCACCGGCTCGCCTTTCGAGAAGACCGCCGGCTACAGCCGCGCCGTGATCGACGGCGAGTTCGCCTTCGTCGCCGGAACCACCGGCTACGACTACACGACCATGACGATGCCATCAGATGTCACGAGCCAGTCACGCAACTGCTTCAAGACCATCGAGGCCGCCCTAAAGGAGGGCGGATTCGAGATGGCCGACATCGTCCGCGTGACCTACTACCTCACCGACATCAAGGATGCCGATGCCCATTTCGCCGTCTGCGGGGAAGTCCTCGGCGACATCCGCCCGGCCGCCACGCTTCTCGCCGTCTCGGCGCTCTACAAGCCCGAGATGAAGGTCGAGATCGAAGTGACCGCCAAGCGCCGCAGCGCCTGATCCACCCTCACCCTTTGTCCGCCAGCACGTTCCGGAGAAACCATCCCATGAGCCCCCCCTCGCAGATCTACGCGAAGATTACCGGTCCCATCGTCATGGTCGGCTTCGGCTCCATCGGCAAAGGCACGTTGCCGATGATCGAGCGGCACCTCGATTACGACAAGTCGCGCATCACCGTGATCGATCCCAAGGACGAGGGCCGCAAGGCACATTGCGAGAAGCACAATGTCAAGTTCATCCAGAAGGGCGTGACCAGGGACAATTACCGTGAATTGCTGACCCCGCTGCTCACTGAAGGCGGTGGCCAGGGTTTTTGCGTCAATCTCTCGGTCGATACCGGCTCCACCGACATCATGGAGCTCTGCAACGAACTCGGCGCACTCTATATCGACACCGTCAACGAGCCCTGGCTCGGCTTCTATTTCGATGCGTCGAAGGGCCCGGAAGCGCGCTCCAACTACGCCCTTCGCGAAGTGACGCTGGCCGCCAAGAAGGCGCGCCCCGCGCGCTCGACGACGGCCGTCTCCTGCTGTGGCGCCAATCCCGGCATGGTCTCGTTTTTCGTCAAGCAGGCGCTGCTCAATGTCGCCGCCGACCTGAAGCTCAATGCCCCCAAGCCGAAGACCAAAGCCGAATGGGCGGACTTGATGCGGCAGGCTGGCGTCAAGGGCATCCACATCGCCGAACGCGACACCCAGCGCTCCAAGTCGCCGAAAGAGCCGGACGTCTTCGTCAACACCTGGTCGGTGGAAGGTTTCCTGTCGGAAGGCGTGCAGCCGTCCGAACTCGGTTGGGGCACCCATGAAAAATGGATGCCCGAGAATGCGCGGACCCACGAAGCCGGCTGCGGCGCCGCCATCTATCTGATGCAGCCCGGTGCCAACACGCGCGTGCGCACCTGGTGCCCGACCCGCGGTGCGCAGTATGGCTTCCTCGTCACCCACAACGAATCGATCTCGATCTCCGATTACTTCACGGTGCGTGACGCATCGGGCACCGCGATCTATCGGCCGACCTGCCACTATGCCTATCATCCGGCCGACGATGCCGTGCTGTCGCTGCATGAAATGTTCGGCCGCGCCGCGAAGATGCAGGAAAAGCACCACATCCTCGACGAGAATGAAATCGTCGATGGCATCGACGAACTCGGCGTGCTGCTGTTCGGCCATGACAACAATGCCTACTGGTACGGCTCGCAGCTCTCCATCGAAGAGACCCGCAAACTCGCGCCGTATCAGAACGCCACCGGCCTGCAAGTGACCTCCGCCGTGCTCGGCGGCATGGTGTGGGCGCTGGAAAACCCGAACGAAGGCATCGTCGAAGCCGACGAGATGGATTTCGATCGTCTGCTGGAAATCCAGATGCCGTATCTCGGCCCGGTGAAGGGTTTCTACACCGACTGGACGCCGCTGACGGATCGTCCGGGACTGTTTCCGGAGGACATCGATACGAGCGATCCCTGGCAGTTCCGGAATATTCTGGTGCGCTGACGGCGCGCTGGCGATGCCCTGCCAAGGCGGGGCATCAAAAATGTCAAAAACAACCCCATGCAAAGTAGCCGGTGACGGCTGGCGACTCCTCTCGTCATTCCGGGGCGACGCGACAGCGTCGAGCCCGGAATCCATCGTGCCGCAGAGTTCGCTGAGGAATGGATTCCGGCCTCGCGCTTCGCGCGCCCCGGAATGACAGCGGGGGTTACTTCTCCTTCGCCGGCGGCTCCTTGATCGGCGGGGCGATCTTCTCGGCTGGCGCTTGTGGCAGCACCGGCTTCGCGGCGCCCTGCGTCTGCGGATCAGGCCGTGCGGGCTCAGGCGCTGGAGTGGTCGGACGCTCACCGCCAGGCTTTGATTGCGCAGGCCTCCTGCTCCGATCATCCGGCGCCGGCGTGCCCTGCAGCGGCGGCGTGGCCTGGGCGGTCTGCATCCGGCTCTCGGCCCGGATCTGCGCCAGCGACAGGCCCGAGATCAGGACGCCCGCTCCGAACAGGAAACAGGCGATCAAGAGATCCCGGTGAAATCTGAGCTTGTCTTGCTTGCCGGCCATAACGCTACCCGCGAATTCGTCCGCAGTATCAACGAAATGGCCGGACTGCAGTTCCGCGCGATGTCGCCGCAGGGAACCTGTAGGAGCACCGCTTTCAGTCCGTCGTGCTGACTTCCCAGGTGGCGTGGCGGACGCCGGACTGGCGCTGCATGTCGACCGCCACGGCGTTCAGCTCGTTCGGATCGACGGCGGTCGCGACCAGCTTAGCAACGATTTCCAGGATGTCGTCGCCGATCTCGGCGACCTCGACATCCGCCACGGGATATTTCGCAGCTTCGAGCTTGTCGACGAGACGGTCGCGCATGTCGGGCAGAGCTTCCGTCGTGACCGCGACCTTGAAGTAGTAGGTCGCCTCGAGCGCCTTCTCGTTCAGTGGGATGCGGTTGATCGCGTTCACCAGGGGACGCAGCAGCGTGTTGCCCGCAATGATGAACACCGTGAGCGCGACGGCTTGCGCGACCAGGTCGGCGCCGGCGCAGGAGCCGACCGCGGCCGAGGCCCACAGCGTCGCCGCGGTGTTCAGCCCGCGCACGTCCATGCCCTGCTTCATGATGACGCCGGCGCCGAGAAAGCCGATGCCGGAGACGACGTAGGAGATGACGCGGACCGCGCCGTCGGCGCCGGTCAGGTGCATGGCGAGGTCGACGAACGCAGCGGCACCGACTGCGACCAGCACGTTGGTGCGCAGGCCCGCGGTGCGCTGGCGATATTGCCGCTCGGCACCGATCAGCGTTCCCAGCACGAAGGCCGTGAACAGGCTGATCAGCGTGTCGAGGAAGTCAGCAAGCTGGAAGGTCGTCAGAAACCGCATGGCCCCTCATACGGTCGGAATATGACCGTTGATCAAAGCTCGAGCAGCCCTCCATCGCCGGTCTCGTCGGCGAATGCAAGCAGCAACATCCCGGTCAAGAGCGCCACTGTCAGCTCCTCCCGCTCAGATGTCACCCGGCCATAACTCACGCGAGCGAGATTGCGCTCTAGACAACCTTTGATAGAAGTACGATCTTGCGCTTTTCGGAGATCGATTGACGTGAAAGCTGCACATATCGCGATTGCGCTTCTGGTTATTCAATGCTTGCCGGCACAGGCCGCCGAACCGAGTTGTATGAACGACTACTATCGCAACAAGCGACCAGCTTGCGTCGATAGCATTCTGTCACAGGTCAGGGACGCGCCATCGTGGCCAAAGTCGGAGCCCATGACGTTGATTGGATTTCTCGCGCAGCTCTTTCGATCGTCGCCAGATGAAAAGCAGCGCGTTCTCGCGGCGTCAGAACCATCGGAATACCTCCGAGGACTTTATCTGCAAGTTCTTCACCGAGCGGGCCTGCACGACGATGCAGAGAATTATGCCCGCGCGCACAGAATGCTGCCTGGGCTTCGAAACCTCGAGATTGCTCAGCCTACACCCCTTGACGAAGTCAGGCCATCATTGGCGCCGGGGGACAATGACCTGCTGATCGGCGCCTATATGGCGTCCGGCGACACGGTTTTCATTGAACGCATTCTAGAGAACTTCTCCAGCGCGGACGATAGCCTGGCGAGTGACGGCCTGCGCATGGGACTGATGCAATACAAATTCGGACCGACGTTCGTTCCAAAGGATCGCAAGGAGATGACCGCGGCTGCCGCTTGCGCAAAATATCAATGCAAGACCAATCCGGCCAAATTTTATCGTCTGCTCACTCTATCGACCGCCATTTGGGTCATGCAGGCACTAAGGAACGACGAGGGTGTCAACAGAACGGTGGATGGCTTCTTTGGACGGGACAAGCGCCTCAAGGAGCTTTTGGCTGCCGAAAAAGCCGCGCTTGGAAACTATCAGACGGCGCTCGTGTTTGTTACGGCATTCAAACCCGATCACGCCTCGATGGAAGCCGATCAGGCCTACGCAGCCATGAGCAAGTCGGCATCGATCTACGAGACCCTCGGATCGCCGCGTGACGTTGTCGCGCCGATCGAGACCCTCGCCAAATCCGGAAAGAAGCCAAACTAGAGCGGGATGGGATCAGGTTCGGTCGCGGCTAGGAGGCAGGTGCATTCCCTCTCCCGCTTGCGGGAGAGGGTTGGGGTGAGGGTGTCGCCGCAATCGAGAACCCCGATGCGGAGAGAGCCCTCACCCGGCGCCTCGCGCCGACCTCTCCCGCAAGCGGGAGAGGTGAAGCGAGCCCGCGGCGCGATCGCACCAAAACTCGTTGCCCTTCAAAGCTCGAGCAGCCCTCCATCGCCGGTCTCGTCGGCGAATGCAAGCAGCGTACCTTTGGCGTTCCAGGCCAGCGCCGCGACCGGCGCGGTGCCGTTGCGGCGGACCAGAATCTCCGCGCCGTCCTCCAGCCGCACCATCAGCACGGTGCCGTCGCTATAGCCGGCGGCAAAGATGTCGTTCTTCGGATGACAGGCGACGACCGAAACGCGCGCCTGCAGGGGCGCGAGCATCGCGGGCTCCTTGCCCATCGGGCCGTCCTTGCTCGCGAACGGCCACAGGATCACCGTATCGGCGCCCGACGTCGCCAGTGCCTTGCCGCCGGCGCTCCAGGACATCGAGCGGACGCGGCCGGGATAGCCGGTCATGCGCATATGCCTGTTATCGGCGAGCCGCCAGCCATGCAGCGCAGGCTCGTGCATCGCGGTGACCAGAAACTTGTTGTCCGGGCTGAAGGTCACGGCGAGATGCGAGCCGGCCCAGGGCAGGAATTCGGCGGATCCCGCCATGTTCGGAAACCACAGGGTCGCACCGTTGTAATGCGCGATGGCAAGCCGCAGACCCTTCGGCGCAAATGCAAGGCCGCCGACGGTCGAGGGCACCTCGATCGACTTCTCCTCTAGCTTGCCGCTCTTGACGAAGGCGAACTTGCCGGCCGACCAGGCGAAGGCGCCGTCGGGATGCAGCGCCACCGCATCGATCCAGCGCCGCTTGGGATCGGTCGCGAGCAGCGTCACCTCGCCCTTGGCGTCGAGCGCTGTGACCTTGCCGTCGTCGCCGCCCATCACGAGGCGCTTGCCGTCGGATGCGGTCGAGAGGATGCCACCGCCGTGGACGGCGACCATATTGATCTCACCGCTCGCGTCGACTAATGCGACGCTCTCCTCGCCGCCGACGAAGGCGGCGCGCGGGCCAAGGAAATGCACCGACGTCACGGCCATCCCGAGCGCGACCGGCTTGACGCGGTCGGTGACCGAGACGATCGAGGGTGAATCGGGAGCTGGCGTAAACTCTTTCATCACGAGACGATGCAGCTCTCGAAACCCTCGCGGATCGCCTGTTCCGGCAATTCGCGACCGATGAAGACGAGACGGCTCTCGCGCGGCTCGCCCTCCTTCCACTTCCGCTGATGGTTGCCCTCCAGCATCATGTGCACGCCCTGGAAGACGTAGCGGTCGTCATCATTGTGGAAGGCGAGGATGCCCTTGGAGCGCAGGATCTTCTGACCCTCCACCTGCACGAGGTTCTGCAGCCACGGCATGAACACGTTGGGATCGAGCGGCTTGTCGGTCTTGAGCGCAAGCGACTGCATCTCCTCGTCGTGATAGTGCTTCAGGCCATGGCCGTGATCATGGTGGTGATGATGGTCGTGGCCGTGATGGTGGTGATGATCATGGTCGTGGTCATGATCATCAGCCTCCAGAAAGTCCGGCTCGATATCGAGAATGCGGTCGAGGTCGAAGGCGCCGCGGTCGAGCACGTCAGCCAAGGCTACCGAGCAGCGCTCGGTGCGGTGCAGCTTCGCATATGGGTTGATGCCGCGGATGCGGGCCTCGACCTCGGCGAGCTCACCCTTGGAGACGAGGTCGGTCTTGTTCAGCACGATGACGTCGGCAAACGCGATCTGGTTCTTGGCCTCGGGCGCGTCCTTCAACCGGTCGGACAGCCATTTGGCATCGGCCACCGTCACGACCGCATCGAGACGCGCGTTCTTCTGCACGTCCTCGTCGACGAAGAAGGTCTGGGCGACCGGCGCAGGGTCCGCAAGACCCGTGGTCTCGACGATGATGGCGTCGAACTTGCCCTTGCGCTTCATCAGGCCGTCCATGATGCGCACGAGGTCGCCGCGCACGGTGCAGCAGATGCAGCCATTGTTCATCTCGAACACTTCCTCATCGGCGCCGATGATGAGGTCGTTGTCGATGCCGATCTCGCCGAATTCGTTGACGATGACGGCGTATTTCTTGCCGTGGTTCTCCGACAAAATGCGGTTCAAAAGCGTGGTCTTGCCGGCCCCGAGATAGCCGGTCAGCACGGTCACGGGAATCTTGGGGGAGGTCACTTCAGACATAACTACTCCGACATCGGGCTTTTTCGCGCGACGCGAGGCGGGGTGGCCCCTGCCCTAGTGGTCAAGCGCGCTGGTCAGGGCCTTTATATTGTGCCTGACCATGTCAATGTAAGTGGGGGCGGACCCCTTTTCGCCCGTCAAACCGTCGGAAATCAGGGTCCCGCCGACCTTGGAGCCGGTCTCCGCGGCGATCCGACGGATCAGCCGGTCGTCGCTGATATTTTCGAGGAACACGGCCGGGATTTTTTGGGCCCGGATCTGCCCGATGATGCCGGCGATATCGCGGGCGCTGGGCTCGGTTTCGGTGGAGACGCCGAGCGGAGCGATGAACTGGATACCGTATTCGGCAGCGAAATAGCCGAAGGCATCGTGGGTCGAGATCACCTTGCGCCGCTCGGGGGGAATTTTTGCGATGGCCTCGCGCACCTCGCGGTCGAGCGTTTCGAGCTTTTCCAGATAGGCCTTGGCTTGCCTACGGAAAACTTCCGCATCCTCAGGCGCGGCCGCGGCCAGCGCGGCGGCGATGTTGGTCACATAGGCTTTTGCGTTGGGGATCGATTGCCAGGCATGCGGATCGGAATCCGAGCCGAGCTTGAGCGGCGCGATGCCGGTGCTCGCGGTCACGACGGTTGCCTTGCTGCCTGAGGACTGCACCAGCCGCGGCAGCCAGCCCTCGAGCCCCAGGCCGTTGACGATGACGAGCCTTGCATCCGCGATCCGCTTCGCATCACCCGGCGCCGGCGTGTAGACATGGACATCGCTGTCGGCGCCGACCAGCGCGGTGAGGTTGATGCGATCGCCGCCGACGTTGCGGACCAAATCGGCGAGGATCGAGAAGCTCGCAACCACGTTGAGCCGCTCCGCCGCTTGAAGCGGCGACGCGATCAAGGACGCGACGACGAGGAGCAGGAAGCGGCGCATCACGCCTCCAGATGCCGGCCGGGAAACATCTGCCGGACCAGCCCGCCGACGCTGCCGAACAGCACTGAGACGACGTAGAACGCGGTCGCCACCAGGATGATCGCCGGCCCTGAGGGTATCCGCGTCTGGAACGACAGCACGAGCCCGGCATAGCCCGAGACCCCTGCTGCGATGACGGCGATAGAGATCATCGCGGTGAGATCGCGCGACCAGAACCGCGCGATGCCGGCGGGCATGATCATCAGGCCGACCGCAAGCAGGGTGCCGAGCGCCTGAAAGCCATTGACGAGGTTGATGACGACGAGGGCGAGGAAAGCGAGATGCGCTGGTCCCCCGGCACGGCTCACGGTGCGCAGGAACAGCGGGTCGACGCTCTCGATCACCAGCGGGCGGTAGATCACCGCGAGCACGAGCAGCGTGACCGTGGCGTTGAAGGCGACGACCAGCAGCGTCTGGTCGTCCATGGCGAGGATGTTGCCGAACAGCACGTGCAAGAGGTCGATATTGGTGCCCTTGATCGAGACGATGGTGACGCCCAGCGCGAGCGAAGCCAGATAAAAGGTCGCGAGCGAAGCGTCCTCCTTCAGGCCCGTCGAGCGCGCGACGACGCCGGCGAGAATCGCGACCGCAAAGCCCGCGATCAGGCCGCCGGCAGTCATCGCGAACAGATTGAGGCCGGAGAGCAGGAAGCCGATCGCGGCACCGGGGAGGATCGCATGCGCCATGGCATCGCCGACGAGGCTCATCCGCCGCAGCATCAGGAATACGCCGATCGGCGCGCCCGCAAGCGAAAGCGCGATCACGGCAGCGAGCGCGCGCCGCATGAATTCGAATTCGGTGAAGGGACCGATCAGCGCGTCATACATCGTGCGTCATGCCGCCTGCGAGCGCTCGTCATCGTCGGCGCAGGCCGCCGCGCTGTCGTCGAACGCTTCGCACATCCGCATCGCGACCATGAGGTTCTCCGCCGTGAGCACCTCGGCGGTCGCGCCCCAGGCCACCGGACCGCGCGCGAGCAACAGCGTTTGCGGGAAGTGCGCCCGCACCATCTCCATGTCGTGGAGCGCGGCGAGCACGGTGCGGCCCTCGCCATGCCAGCGCGTCACCAGCGCGAGCAGATCGGCCGTGGTCTTGCTGTCGATCGCGTTGAAGGGCTCATCGAGCACGATGAGCGCAGCATCCTGGAGCAGCACGCGCGCGAACAGCACGCGCTGCATCTGCCCACCGGAGAGCGTGCCGATCGGGCGATTCTCAAAACCGTTCAGCCCGACGGCGGCGATCGCGCGCAGGATCCTCTCGCGCGCCGCTTTGCCGATGCCGCCGAACAGGCCGATCCCACGCCACAGGCCCGTGCCGACGAAATCGAACACCGAGATCGGGAAGCTGCGGTCGATGTCGGCGGTCTGCGGCAAATAGGCGATATCGCGCGGATCGAGTCCGCCGAGATGGATGGATCCTGCGAGGGGCTTGAGGATGCCAACGATGCCGCGCAGCAGCGTCGACTTGCCGGCGCCGTTCGGGCCGATCACCGCGACCAGCGCCCCAGGCACGATCTCGCCCTTGAGGTGATGGACCGCCGGGTGCCGGTCATAGCCGAGGGTGACGTTGTGGAAACCGAGCGCCGCCATGGTCACCTCATCGCCAGAAAGACCATGCCCCAGAGCACGGCGCAGACGGCAAGCGCCGCTGCCAGGCGGCCCGCCATGGTCATGCGCAGGATCGACCAGGGCGCGGCCTGGGCCGGGTGCGGCGCTAGGGGATCGTGGACGTGGGCGTGCGTATGGTCATGCCCATGGGCATGGGCCTGGTCATGGGAATGGTCGTGATGATGGGCGTGGGACGCGGCGGGGACCATCCGGGAACGTTATATTATAACATTACCTCTGTCCACGCCTGCATCCGTCATTCCTCTCACGGCTTGCCGATCACCATGGCGATGGCCGCCGCCACGAACGGGAAAGGCACCGAGACGGCGCAGCGGAACCAGACGAAACGGGCCGGCATGAAGGGGATTTCCCACAGGATCACCCGCTGGAAAGCGAACAGCGCCCAGGCGACGACGTATGCCACAACCTGCGGCACGCCGCCGCCAGACTTCAGCGCCACCGTGCCGATGGAGAAGCCGATCACTGGGCCGCCGGGCGTGGCGGCGCCGGCGACCACGGCGGTGGCCACCCCTAGCCAGCCGCTATCGGGGCCGAGCCAGCCGGTGATCACTTCCTGCGGGATGATCGCGGCGATGTAGCCGGAGCCGATCACGCCGAGCGCGATCCGCGGCACGATGTTGACGAAGTCCATCGACCCCTCGCGCAGCGAGGCCTTGAACACCGGCTTGCCACGGCGGAAGGCGATCAGGCCGACGCCGAGCACCGAGCCCCACAACAGGATATCGATGAGGAGTGCGGCGCTCACGTCTCGTCGTCCTTTACCGCCGGCTTCGGATAGAGCCGGACATAGACGAAGCGACCGAGGCTACCTGCGAGCACCGGCAGCGGCAGCGAGATCACGATCCGCCACAGCGTGAAATCCGTGCCCATGATGGGGATTTCCCAGGCGACCGCCCGGCCATAGCCGATCAGGGTCCAGCTCACGACCATGGCGATGGTGGCGCCGAAATCGGCACCGACCGCGAGCAGCGCGCTTGCCACCGGATAGGCTGTAAACGGCCCACCCGGCAGGATCGCGCCGAAGGCGGTGCCGATCAAAAGGCCCATCAGGCCGGAGTTCGGCCCGAGCGAGCGCGACACCTTCTCGTGCGGCAGGATCTCCGAGATGAAGGCCCCGAGCAGGCAGCCGGCGAGCACGCGCGGCAGGATGCCGCCAAACAGCGAGAGATCGTGAGTGAGAATGTCGAGGACGCCTTCGGTGCCGTCACGCCGCCAGACCAGCGCCGCGCTTACCGCCACGAGCACCGCGATGATGATGGTCGACCAGCCGATCGGCTTGCGGATACGCCCCGGCCGCGGCTCGGACTCTGCGTCCTCGGCAGGCGTCGGATTGTTCGGGGAAGGTTCTGACAACGGGCTCGGGTCGGATCGAGGGGATGCCCGTTCTGCTTAAGGGCGCCACTGACGCGATGCAAACACAGTGATGGCGGGGGCGATGCGCGCCCCGCGCAGGGCTACGCGAGGCGGAGGCAAATTCCGCGCAGCAAAAAGGCGGTCGCAAGACGCGACCGCCCTTTCGTTGTTTCTGTCATTCCTGGGCCCACGAAGTGCGAACCCGGAATCTCGCGCCACGACTTCAGGATTCCGGGCTCGATGCTGCACATCGCCCCGGAATGACCAGTCGACGGCTCACGCCTTGTCGAACAGCGACTCCACGTATTCCCAGTTCACGAGGTTCTCGACGAAAGCCTTCAGATAGTCGGGGCGGCGGTTGCGGTAGTCGATGTAGTAGGAGTGCTCCCAGACGTCGCAGCCGAGGATCGGCGTGGCGCCATGCACCAGCGGATTCTCGCCGTTCGCCGTCTTGGAGATCTCGAGCTTGCCGTTCTTGACCTGGAGCCAGCACCAGCCGGAGCCGAACTGGCCGACGCCGGCAGCCTGGAAGTCCGCCTTGAACTTGTCGAAGCCGCCTAGGTCCTCGTTGATCTTCTTCTCGAGCTTGCCGGGCAGCTTGGTGCCGCCGCCATTGGGCTTCATCCAGCTCCAGAAGTGGATGTGGTTGTAGTGCTGGCCGGCATTGTTGAAGACCGCCGGGTTCTTCCCGAAGGAGCCCTTCACGATCTCCTCAAGGGACTTGCCTTCCCATTCGGTCCCCTTGAGCGCGTTGTTGCCGTTGGTGACGTAGGCCTGATGATGCTTGTCGTGGTGATATTCCAGCGTTTCCTTCGACATGTACTGGCCGAGGGCGTCATAGGCGTAAGGGAGAGGGGGGAGCGTAAAGGTCATGGCTTGTTGTCCGCAACTGGGTGGGGAACGTGTTCTAACGGTCACCCCTTATAGAAGGTTCCTGCGCCGTTAAATACCTTAGAATTTGCGAAAACGCCTGATGCGACGGCATGGCCTCATTGCCCAAACTCACGCACAAGATCAGGCCCGCAACCAGGCTCGTGGACGGGGCGTAAAATATCATTGCCTTTGAAGCGTTTAAGAGAGAACGAATGCATCCTCGCGCGGAGTTAGCAAAGGCGGACCCATGAGCATCGAGATCGACATCTTGAACGGCGACGCCTCGTGGCCGATCGCTGAGCCGCTGTTCAAGGCAGTCTGGCCGCGCGATGCCGTAGAGAAGCGGCCCTGGGGCCACATCAAATGGGCCAATACCGAGCTTCGCGTGTTGATTGAGGCGCCCGAGGGCGGGCTTGCCTGTCATGTAGGCATCTACTTCCGCACCATCACCTGGAACGGCCGCAAGGTCCATATTGGCGGCATCGGCGGCGTCGTGACTCGCGAGGACTGCCGTGGACGCGGCTACGCGACGCTCGCAATCGATGCCGCTATTCACACCATGCGCGCCAACGAGGCGGTCCGCTTCGCGCTCCTGTTCTGCGAGCCACATAATTTCGCGTTCTACCAGGCTCGTAACTGGCATCCTTTCACCGGCGATGTCTATTGCGAGCAGCCGGAGGGACGGATCCGCTTCGACTGTACGGCGCCGTTCGTCTTCGACATCGTCCGCGCGCCGCGCCTGGGCACCATCGACCTATGCGGCCGGCCGTGGTGAGCCCTGCGTGAACGGAGGGCTGGCGCGGACGACGCCTGCCTTGTAGTATGTTGACCATCATTTAATTTCGTCCGGTGACGCATGACGATCGACGCCCCGATAGACGCCGCACCGTCGCGCGCCCCAGTTACCTCCCCCATCACCAGCCTGCTGACTGCGCCGATCCTGCCGACACTGTTGCGACTGGCGATCCCCAACATGATCGCGATGGTCGGCAGCACACTGGTTGCGATCGCCGAGACCTCCTATATCGGCCGGCTCGGCACGATTCCGCTCGCCGCGATCGCGCTGGTGTTTCCCTTCGCGATGCTGACGCAGATGATGAGCGCGGGCGCGATGGGTGGCGGCGTGTCGTCTGCGATCAGCCGGGCGCTCGGCGCGGGCGACCGGGATCGCGCCGCGACACTGGCGGTGCACGCCGCCATCATCGGCATTTGCGGCGGGCTGTTCTTCACCGTGATGATGCTGCTGTTCGGCCGCAGCTTCTTCACGCTGCTCGGCGGACGCGGCAATGTCCTCGAAGAAGCCTGCAATTATTCGCAGGTGCTGTTCTCCGGCGCGATCGCGATCTGGCTGGTCAACACGCTCGCATCCGTGATCCGCGGCACCGGCGACATGCGCCTGCCCTCGATGACGCTGATCGGCACCAGCCTGGTGCAGGTCGTGGTCGGCGGCACGCTGGGGCTCGGCCTGTTCGGCGTGCCGCAACTCGGTATGCGCGGCGTTGCCTCCGGCCAGCTCATCGCCTTCATGCTCGCGGCCATTTTCTTCGTCTGGTATCTGCTCGCGGGTCGCAGCCGCCTGCCGCTGAATTTTGGCGCATTCCGGTTCGAGCGCGGCATGTTCCTCGACATCCTCAAGGTCGGCGCGGTGGCCTGCCTGTCGCCGCTGCAGACTGTGCTCACAATCCTGATCTTCACGAAAATTCTCGCAAGCTTCGGCACCGAGATGCTCGCTGGCTATGGCATCGGCTCACGACTGGAATTCTTGCTGATCCCGATCACCTTCGCCTTCGGCATTGCCTCGGTGCCGATGGTCGGCATGGCGATCGGCGCCGGACAGTTGCAGCGCGCGCGGCGCGTCGCGTGGACGGCGGCCGCAGCCGCGGGCCTCACAGTCGGGCTGATCGGCGTGACCGTCGCGCTCGATCCGGCGATCTGGGTCTCGCTCTTCACCCGCGATGCCGGCGTCACCGCCGCTGCGCACAGCTATTTCCACTGGGCGGGGCCGGCCTTCGTGTTCTTCGGCGTCGGCGTTTCGCTGTATTTCTCCTCGCAAGGTGCCGCGCGTGTCGGAGGCCCGGTGCTTGCGTCAACCGCGCGACTCCTGATCGTTGCCGTCGGCGGCGTCGCGCTCACGGCTGCCCAGGCGCCCGCCTGGACGCTGTTCGCCCTGATCGGCGGCGCCATGACGGTGTTCGGACTGTCCACCGCAACGTCCGTTGCCCTTGCGCGCTGGGGCAAATGAACGCAGGAATGTGATGCAGCCGCGCGTTGCATGATGGCGATTTGCTGCTATGGAGACGCCTCCATTTTCGGGGCTTCTCATGATTTGCAGATTCGCTGTTTTCATCGTTCTCTCTGCTGCGCTGTTCGGTGCGCCCTCGGCACGCGCACAGAGCGCGGATGCGAGCGGGACCTGGCTGACGCAGGCGGGCGACGCGCGCGTCAAGGTCAGCAAATGTGGCGGCGGCATCTGCGGCGTCATCGTCTGGCTGAAGGAGCCCTACGACACCGCAACCGGCCAGCCCGCGAGCGACAGCAAGAATCCAAATCCCGCGCTCGCCAGGCGCCCGCTGATCGGCTTGCCGCTATTCAACGGCATGCAGGCCACCGGTCCCAACAAATGGTCGGGGCAGATCTACAACGCTGATGACGGCAGCATGTATGCGAGCAATATCTCCGTCACCGGCACTGATACGCTCCGCGTCGAAGGCTGTGTCGGTGCCTTGTGCGGCGGCGAGACCTGGACGCGCGTGGGCCGCTGAGCTGATCTCTCATGTCCCGGAAGCGCTGCGGCACGCAGTGACGCTGCGCAGAGCCGGGACCCACATGCTTATGGGCCCCGGCCCTGCAGCGCATCACCATAGCGCGTCGAAGACGCGCGTGAACGCGCTTTCGGTGCTGCGCTGCGTCCGGGGTACGAGAATGGCGTCACGCCGTCGCCTTCAACGCCGTTGCCGCCGACGCATAGCCGCCGCGCGCGCCGTCGATGAAGTGGACGTGGTCGCTCCGCAGCGCCGAGGGCGTGAAGCAGGTCATCATTGCCGCATCCTGCCGGTGCAGGCCGTAGCGCACGATGCCGCTCTTCGCCGCCGCTGCAAGCCGATCGCTCACATCGCGCTCGAGCTCCGGCGTGCAGTCGAGGATCATGCGCAGGCCGTCATCATATTTGCGGAAGTCCGAGTTCTCGACAACCTGCCGCGTATAGGTTTTGGGCACGAAGCCGCCGACCTTGATGTCGAAGCGCACGATCAAATAGGCGAACAGTGTATAGGCCAGCACGCTGACGCGGCGCTTGAGCAGCGAGCCGCCACGCCTTGCACGCGCCTCATAGTCGAGCCCCTGCGGCGGCCATTTCAGCGGCGGGCCCTGCGGCGACACCGGCCGCCCCGCATCTGGACTGCGCTCGACGAGATGGAGGACGTCCTCGATCACCTTGCGGAAGGCAGACGGATCGGCACCGCGCGCCGGCACCACCAGCACGGACAGGATGAGCCCGCGCGAGGCCGGGATCTCCTCGAACCGACAGGACAGGCCGGACAGATCTGGCTGCGTCCCGTCGGGCGCCTCGGCAACGGCGAACTCGCCGCGCTTCATCGCGGCTTCGGCCCACCCCAAACCTCCGCCGGAGAACATCGCATAGGACAGGTTGGCCGATGGCCCGAAGCGCGCGACGCGCACGTCCAGGCCTACGCTGCGGATCGCGCTGACCGGCACCAGCGCGACGCGCATCTTCAGATCGAGATCCTGCCTGACCCAGGTCGCCGTTGCTGCCAGCGCGTCGCGGGCACGATCGAGGTCGCTGGGCGCAACCGCAAAGCTCGCGCCGTCTCCTCCGAACACGAAGGGGAATTCCCTGCCCTCCAGCGCGTTGGTGACGGCGGCGATCACCGCAGCACCGGCCATGTTGACCGCCTTGTAGCGCTGCGCCGCAATCGCCTTGGTGGAATCGACGATGTCGGCCACCCCGATGGTCCAGTCATCCGGCAGCGGTGAATAGAGGGAGGGATCCATCAGGCTGGTAAAGCCGCGGAAGACGGAGATGCTGCCGTAGAAGGGGACGCCTGCTGTCATCGCCTGAGGCCGGATGGCTGGTGAGCTTCGAAGAGGAGATACGTTGCAGAATTGATCCGGGTTCGCCGATGACGAGCCCTGGCGATCATTGGCTGAAACGGGGCCGGACAACAAGCCGGGACCGCGCTGCAATGCCGCAGGCTGTCATTGACCGGCATCAAACCGGCTGCCGCCGGGAGCGCTTACAATTAAAACGTCTGAAGGCTTGCTCACGGGACGATCAGGGTGGCTGATACCGGCAAGAAGGATTCCGCAGCTCCCGTGCGCAGGCGTACGGGGCTCGATGCCGTCAGCGCGGTGCGAATGTCGGAAGACCTGACCGCCGCAGTCGATGCCTGGGCCGAGGTCCACCACATCGCGCGCTCGGATGCGATCTGCCAGCTGGTTATGCTCGGCCTGACGGCTGCGGGCGCGGTCCCCATCGTCCACGGCACGATCACGCGCGATCACATCGAGATCGAGGAGCGCGCGGCGAGGCAGCTCGATCAATTGCTCGACCCCGCATTGCCGGCAGAGGAGCGCGAACGGCGCATTCGCCGCCTCACCGAAGGCCCGCCGGAATTTTCAAATGAACGGATCGATCTGCCGAAGCGCAAGGGCTGAGACGAGCGCACAAAAGCGCTAGTGCAGCTTCTCCTTCTCCGCCGCCGAGGGCGCGTGCACATCATGGCAGCCGACAAGCCGGACAAATTGCTGCGGATACATTTCGTAGCCGTGATCGCCGGAATTCTGATGCGACATCGGCTTGCAGTTACTGACGCTCTCTCTTGCTTGAGATGACTGCGCTGACACCCGCGGAAGGTTCGATGCGGTCATGCACTGCTCCCTGTCGATTAGGGCAGATCGATTGACGTAACACAACCGATTGCGGGGCATCTTAGAACCAAATGCGCGGAAATGAAATTGAGCCCGATCAACTCAATTGTGGCGCTGAAAGTTCCCTATTCTAGTTTGAGCATGATCTTTCGGAAAACCGCTGCACACTTTTCCGGATCATGCTCTAAGCGGTATTTCCAGCATCGATCGTGAACACCGTTCCCGTGACGTTGCGTCCGCCCTCGCCGAGCAGATACTCGACCATCCGCGCGACGTCGTCAGTCTCCGGCAAGCGGCGCAGCGCGCTGCGCCCGGCGATGCGCTTGCGGCCTTCGTCGGAGAGATTATGCGTCAGCTCGGTGTCGATGAAGCCGGGCGCGATCGCATTCACGGTGATGCCGAGCTTGCCGACCTCGCGCGCCAGCGATTTCGTGAAACCGGTCGCCGCCGCCTTTGTCGCGCCATAGACCGACAGGCCGTTATAGCCCGTGGAGGCGATGATCGAGGAGATGTTGATGATGCGGCCTGCGCCATCCGCCATCATGTGCCGCGCGATATATTTGGTGAGGATGATCGGCGACAGCACGTTGAGCTGCACCAGTGCCTCGATCTCGGAATTGTGCATGGTCGCGAGTAGCCCCTCGGTGCCGAGGCCGGCATTGTTGACGAGGCCATAGATCGTACCGAACTCGTCGCGCACCAGCTTTGCGAAAGCCGGGATCGCGTCGATCACCGCGAGGTCGCAGGCACGGAAATGCAGACGCTTCTCCGACGTGCGCACCGCGGCCGCGAGTTCCTCGGTCTCGCGCCGCGCCACCGCGATCACGTTGTAACCGGCGCCCACGAGCCGCGTCGCGATCGCAAGGCCAATGCCACGGCTGCCGCCGGTGATGAGGACGTTATGCATCGGTGCGCGCCAGCTTTCCGGCCGGAGTGACGTCGAGCGTCTCGACGAAGCGGATCACCGCCGGCACCTTGTGTGAGGCAAGCTGCGCCCGGCACTGGTCCAGGATCTGCTCGCGGATTTCCTTCGCCCGCGCCGGATCGGTGCCGTCGGCAAGGATCACGTCGGCCACGACAATGCCGCCGGTGATCGGGCTCTTCCGCGATTTCGCGCGCGACATCCGCACGTCCGGATGACGGTTGATGACCGCCTCGATCTCCTCGGGATGAACCTTCAGCCCGCCGATATTGATGATGCCGCCGCGGCGGCCGACGAAATGATAGCGGTCGCCGCGCAGCTCGATCATGTCACCGGTGTCGACGAAGCCGTCATCCTCGGCGAGCTTGCCGGCATTGCGGCCGATATAGGCGTGCGCGGTGCGCTTCGACCTGATGCGCAGCGAGCCGTCGACGATCTTCATCTCGACGCCGTTTGGGTTCACGCCGATATAATCGGCGGGGAAACCTTCGAGCCCGTCATTGACGGCAAAGCCGACGCCGGCCTCCGTCGAGGCATAGGCATGGCCGATCGAGGAGCCGGGGAATGCCGCCTTCAGGCCGTCGAGCACGGCCTGGTCGGCGATCTCGCCGGAGAGGCGGACATAGCGCGGCGCAAATTGCGCGACCGAACCGCTCATCAGGAGCTTGCGCCAATGCGAGGGCGTGCCGGAAATGTGCGAGACACCGCGCGCGTTCAGCCGCGCGACATGGTCCGCGAGGACCTCATGTGCGTCCGACAGCACCATCGAGCCGCCGGAAAGGATCCCGCGCAGGAAAATCTGGAGGCCGCCATAGCGGCGGATGTCGTAGAAAGTAGCCCAGACCGGCGCGGGACCGCGCGCAGGCGCCTCGGCCCGGATCGCGCCGGTCAGCGCTTCCAGCGTATGCGCTGCGATCTTCGGCACGCCAGAGGTGCCCGAGGTCAGCATCAGCCATTCGGTTGCGCACTCGGTCTTCGCAGGCGCGGCCGGCGTGAGCGGCAGTTGCGCGATCACGACGAGCGGGATCGCGCTGTCTTTCCAGAATTCCGGCTCGTCGGTCACGACAGCGTCGATCTCCGCGTCCGCAATCAGCGCATCGAGATACGCGGGATTGAGATCCGGCGGGCACAAGAGCATGCGACGGGCGATGCCGTCGATCTCGATCATGGCAAGGCCGGATTTGAGCTGGTCCGACAGTTTCAGCAGCACCGACCGGCCGGACAACTCGCCGAGACGACCGCCCAGGACCGTCTGCGACAGCACGTCGGTCAGCGACACCAGATGATGCGCATCCGACAGCGTCCGTCCCTTCAGCTCCGCGCCGAGATAGTCGCGGAGTGCAAGGATCTCACGCGGGGACATTTTCGTAGGCCCGCACGAAATCGCCGACGGTCGCGGGGAAGGCAGCGTCCTCGGAAATCGTGAAGGGATCGACGCCGATCTCGTCCTCGAGGCGCGCGACCAGGATTGCGAAGGCGAGCGAGTCGAAACCCGTCTCATGCAGCGACAGGTCGTCCGTCAGCTCCGGCAGCGTGACGTGCTGCTCCCTGGCAATCTGCTTGATCGCTTCAGTGACCTTTAACCTTACCGACATGGCTGCGCTCGCTTCGTGTTTGTTGTCGTTTGGTCGTCTTCGGCGGAGTGCCCGCCTCCCGTTGCTCCGTGGTTTACCGGACAGAAGTAAATGGCTTCTTGGACAATTCAGATAAAATTGGACCTATCTCTGTTTTTGCAGATTCCAGCGTCGAAGTCCGCTGTCAATTTTGCAGTGACCGACATGAGGTGAGCACCTTCTCTCATTCCCTCCCCCCTTGCGGTGGAGCGGCAGGGAGGGAGGTGCCACACGGCACGCTCCCTCGGTGTAGGCGCGCGAGCGCTCTATTGCCGGCGATCCGCAGGCGTCTGGCATCCTCCCCGGGGCTACCGTTCTCCCTGACCCTCCCCCGCAAGGGGCCGCAAGGGGGGAGGGAGCGCACTATTAGCGTGGAGGCATATTCATTCATACGTTAGAGCCTGATCGATCCGTCGACGATCTGCGCATGAACCTGCTGTTCCAGCGCAATGTAGGCCCCCAACTTCGGTTCCATCACGTAAAGCGGATCGGCGATCGCGCCGGGATCAAACCCTTCGTGCGCGAGCTGGCTCTTTTTCTGCTTGAAGGTCTCGGTCGCATCGAGCTCGTGCGAGATGCGGATGAAGACGGGACGGGCATAAGGAGGCAGACGCGCGGCGAGATGGCCCGCGAGTGCGGCGAGATCAAAGCCCTCGTTGACCACAATCGCGCTCATGCCGGCACGGCCGTCAGTGCCGGGAATGCTGACGCCGTAGGTCGTTGCGTCGACCACGCCGGTGCAATCACGCACGGCGTCGCTGACCTCTGACGTCGCGACGTTTTCGCCCTTCCAGCGGAATGTGTCGCCGATGCGGTCGACGAAATGAAAGAAGCCCTTGTCGTCGAGCTGCATCAGGTCGCCGGTGCGGAACCAGGCATCGCCGTGAGCGAAGACATTTCGCAAGATCTTCTTCTCTGTCTCGCCGGCGTCGGTATAGCCCTCGAAACGGCCTCCGCCTTCATCGGCGGAGCCGATGCGGCCGATGGCTTCGCCCGCCTCGCCGCGTGCGCAGGCGACACAGAGGCCGTCGGCATTGCGCAAGGGTACGCCGGCATCAGGATCGAGCTTGACGATCGCCGCCGGGAAACGATGCGCGAGCAGCGGCGGAATGCGGCCGATCGCACCCGGCCTGCCCTCGACGTTGAACAGCGAGAAATTACCTTCGGTCGCCGCGTAGAATTCGAGGATACGGGGGAGCGCGAAGCGCGCCTGGAAATCCTCCCAGATGTCGCCGCGCAGGCCATTGCCGCAGACGAGCCGCAGGCGGTGCCGGTTCTCGTATTCCGACGGCGGCGACTTCAGGAGGTAGCGGCAGAGCTCGCCGATATACTGGAACAGCGTGCAGTCGTGGCGGACGATGTCGGGCCAGAAATTCGTCGCCGAGAATTTCTCCGCGATCACCACCGAGCCGCCGGCGGCAAGCATGCTGCAGGGCGCGACGATACCGCCGACGGAATGAAACAGCGGCAGGCAGTCATAGAGCCGGTCCTGCGGCGTCGCACCGGTCAACCCTGCGAACCAAAAACCCCAGTTGAGGATACGGCGATGGCTGATGCTGGCGGCCTTCGGCAGGCCCGTGGTGCCCGAGGTATAGATCAGCAGCGCGCGATCATTGATCGTGACGTCGCCGTGCTCGTCCTGCGAGAGCGGGCCGTCGCCGAGCGCGGCCAGCGCCACATCGATCGAGCGCTCGCTGCGCGCATCGCCATGGGTCCAGATCTTTGCCGCCGAATTCAGGTGCGGCCTGGCATCCGCAAGCGCCTCGGTGAGATCGTGCGCGACGATGAGGTGGGACGGCTTTGCGACATCGATGCAATGCGCGAGCGATTGCCCGATCAGCCTGGTGTTGATCAGGGCGACGACGGCGCCGATCCGGCTGATGCCGAGCCAGGCGGCGACATAGTCGACACCATTCGGCATGATTATACCGACGGTGTTGCCCTTCGCGAGGCCGACCGAGCGCGCCCAGCGCGCATAGCGGTTGATGCGTTTTGCGAGCTGATCGTAGCTGATCGTTTCGTCGTCCGTGACGAGCGCCGCGTGATCCGGCTGGCGCCTCGCCCAATCCTCGACGACATCGGCGAACAGCCGGCCCGGCAGCGTCTCGATGCGCGCGGTGAGCTCGATCGCCTTCAGCCAGATCTTTGAGGCCGAGGGCGCGCGCGAAGGTTTCGCCTGCTCGATGACGCCGGTGTTCATGTTGTTGATGTCTTTCGGCTGGTCGCTCGTCCGTCAAGGTAGCTATAAACCGCGAGCCCCTGACCAGGTGTTAAGAGACAAGGTAAAACGCGGTTAGTCCGCGATTAACTCTAGTCATCCTTTACCAAGCCGGCGGGAACGGCGTGCGGCGAGGAGCAATTCTTGCGATATCGATTTCAGGCGTGCGGGCGAGCTGTGGTTCGCACCGGTAGTTTCCTCGCATTGAGGCAATAATAATGATCACCAAACGCAACTTTCTCAGCGCGGCCGCCTGTGCCGCTGCAAGCCTCGCCGCCCCTCGCGCATTTGCCCTCGGCAATCCCTCCTATCCCTCGCGCAGCGTGAAATGGGTGGTTCCTTACGCGCCCGGCGGCGCGACCGACGTGCTGTCGCGGCTGATCTGCCAGCGCCTGTCCGAGCGGCTCGGCCAGACCTTCGTGGTCGAGAACAAGCCCGGCGCCGGCAGCAATATCGGCACGCAGGCCGTGATTGCCTCGGCACCCGATGGCTACACGCTGCTGCTGACGTCGACCGCGAACGCGATCAACGCGTCCTTCGATCCGGCACTGCCCTATGATTTCGCCAAGTCCATCGCACCGGTTGCGGGCGTGGCACGTATTCCGCTGGTGCTGGTCGTCAATAACGATCTGCCGGTGCGAACCGTTTCGGACTTCATCCTCTACGCTCGGGCAAATCCGGGCATGCTCTCGATCGCTTCCTCCGGCATCGGCACCTCGCTGCATCTGTCCGGTGAATTGTTCAAGGCGCTTGCCCGCGTGCAGTTCACCCATGTGCCCTATCGCGGCTCCGCGCCCGGATTGACCGACGTGATGAGCGGCCAGGTGCACGGCATGTTCGACAACGTCACCTCGTCCTTCGAGCTGGTGCGGGCCGGCAAGCTGCGCGCACTCGGCGTCACGACGCGCGAACGCTCCGACATCCTGCCCGACGTGCCGCCGATCGCGGATACGCTGCCGGATTACGAGACGTCGTCCTTCTACGGCGTCGGCGCGCCGCAGGATACGCCGCGCGAGATCATCGATCTCTTGAACCGCGAGATCGACGCAGCGCTGTCCGACAGCGAGATCAGGAGCCGCATCGCCGAGCTCGGCGCGATGGTGCTGCACGGCAATGCAGACGAGTTCGGCAGCATGCTGACGGAGGAGACCGCGCGCTGGCGCAAGGTGGTGCAGTTGTCGGGGGCGAAGAAGGAGTAACGGCGGCAGCCGCGCGCAACAGCGGCTTGCGTCCGCAGCATCCACACCCGCAATCCCTAGCGGCTTGCCCTTGCCTCTCCTGCGCGCGCATTGTCTCGCGCCATGGGCAACAAATCTCGCGAGCGAATCTACGGCGCATCCGTTCGCGCGGCGGCGGAGCGGGCGGCGGCGGCACGGAAAGAGGCCGACCGCCTCGCCTGCGAGGCCTGGAACAAGCGGATGCTGTCGTTTCAGGGGCCGGCGCAGCCATCCCCGACGCTGGGCGACGCGCTGAACGCCGGATATTGCTATCTCGAGGTGAAGTGCCTCGGCTGCGAGACGCACCAGACCGTGGCGCTCGACATCATCAGGCGCCGGAAGTCGACGCCGATCCACGAGCTCGAACGTTACATGCGCTGCCGGCAATGCTCGGAACTGTCAGGGTTTCCCTACAAGCGTAGCCATCTCGTGGCGCTGCGCACCACGAAGATCTCCGTGCGCGATCTGCGCTCGGAATGGTGGCCGGGCGAGCGGTGAACGCTGCGCCGCACACATTGCGGCGCTCGGGCGCGCCGATGATGGCGCTAGTAAGCCTGCTTATAGCGCCGGCGCGGCTGCGGCTGGTCGTAGGCGTAGTAGGGATTGAGGTCGCAGGACGCGGAAAGGCCCGAGGCCGTGGCGCGGCACTGCGCCAGCGACGTGAACGAGCAGTCGAACCAGTCGCTGCCGCCGCCGCGGAAGCCTCCCGTGTAGACGTGCATGCACACCGGATAGCGCGGGTCGTAGCGCTGGGCACTGGCAGGCGTCGCAGCCTGCAGAGTGGCGATCGCGATGACGGTCAGGAGTGCTTTGCGCATCGGAAATTCCTCGAATCGGCGACGACGACGGGCGTCGCGCCGGTTCGATATGGCACAACGCGGCGGCGGAGGCGACCGTCCCGGAACATACCTCTCCCGCTTGTGACGCACGTTCGAAAGAGCAGACAAGCTGACCTCTCTTGACCTGCAGAAAGCGCATATCTGCAGGTCGCCCCTGTTCGACAAAGGTCGCATGATCCCTCGCAGGATTCCATTCGCAAGCCGGCGCGAAGGGACTAATCTTGTTCTCACAACGCCGGCCCCCGAACCGCCGATGGCTCGGGGCGATCAACATATGGGCTGAAGGAAACGCACATTCGCGCTCGGGCTCTCGGGCGCGACTCCGCTTTTCGCGAGGAGAAGATGCGCTGGCCAGTCGATGGTTTCAGGGCATGCAAGAGAGCTTCTCGTCTCTGTTCATTCGTTACCCGATCGGCACCTCGCTGCTGATGGCGGGTATCCTGTTCGTCGGCCTGGTGGCTTATCCACTGCTGCCGGTTGCACCGCTGCCGCAGGTCGACTTTCCGACCATCCAGCTTTCCGCATCGCTCCCCGGCGGCAGCCCCGAGACGATGGCCTCCTCGGTGGCGCAGCCGCTCGAGCGCCAGCTCGCGCAGATCCCCGGCATCGCACAAATGACATCGACGAGTTCACTAGGCTCGGCCTCGATCACCATCCAGTTCGATCTCAACCGCCAGATCGACGCCGCCGCCAACGATGTCCAGGCCGCGATCAACGCGGCGAGCGGCCAATTGCCGAAGAACCTGCCTTCGCCCCCGACCTATCGCAAGGTCAACCCGGCGGATTCGCCGATCATGATCCTGTCGGCGACGTCGGACACGCTGCCGCTGACCACCGTCAGCGACCGCACCGACGCCCAGCTTGCCCAGCAGATCAGCCAGATCTCCGGGGTGGCGCAGGTCTTCGTCGGAGGACAGCAGAAGCCGTCGGTGCGGATCCAGGTCGACCCGGCAAAACTCGTCGCCAAGGGCCTGTCGCTGGAGGACGTGCGCGGCCAGATCGCGATCACCACCACCGACAGTCCGAAGGGAAACATTGACGGCACGCGGCGCGCCTACACCATCTACGCCAACGACCAGCTGCTCGAAGCCGCGGCCTGGCAGGATGTGATCATTGCCTATCGCAATGGCGCTCCCTTGCGGGTCCGCGACATCGGCGAGGCGGTGGCCGGTCCTGAGGACATGAAGACGGCGGCGTGGGCCGACGGCAAGCGCGGCGTGTTTCTCGTCATCTTCAAGCAGCCCGGCGCCAATGTCATCGACACCGTCGACCGCATCAAGGCGCAATTGCCGCGGCTGGTGGCGGCGATCCCGCCGGCGATCGCCATCAAGATCATCAGCGATCGTACCACCACCATCCGCGCAGCGGTCGAGGATGTGCAGATCACGCTCCTGATCACCATTGCGCTGGTGGTGATGGTGATCTTTCTCTTCCTGCGCAGCTTCTGGGCCACGATCATCCCGGCCGTGACCGTGCCGCTGGCACTGCTGGGCGCCTGCTCGCTGATGTGGGTGTTCGGCTATTCGTTGGACAATCTCTCCCTGATGGCGCTGACGATCGCGGTCGGATTCGTGGTGGACGATGCGATCGTGATGCTCGAGAACATCACCCGCTACGTCGAGCAGGGCGAGCGACCGCTGGCTGCCGCCTACAAGGGAGCGGCGGAGATCGGGTTCACCATCGTCTCGATCAGCATCTCGCTCATCGCCGTGCTGATCCCCCTGCTGCTCATGGGCGGCATCATCGGCCGGCTGTTCCGCGAGTTCGCCGTGACGCTGGCAATGGCGATCTTCGTCTCGCTGGTGGTGTCGCTGACGCTCACCCCAATGATGGCTTCGCGCTTCCTGCGCGCCGATCACGAGGCGCGGCATGGCCGGGTCTATCAGTGGAGCGAGCGGATGTTCGAGCGCCTGCTCGGCGCCTATGAGCGCGGGCTCGACGTCGCGCTCAAGCACAGCTTCATCACGCTCTGCATCTTCTTCGCCACGGTCGCACTGTCGGTCTACCTCTTCATCCTGATCCCGAAGGGATTCTTCCCGCAGCAGGACAACGGCTTCCTGACCGCAGTCTCCGAGATGCCGCAGGACATCTCGTTCACGGAGATGAAGCGGCGGCAGGAGGAGCTCAACGCGATCGTGCAGGCCGATCCCGCCGTCGATTCGATCGCGATGTTCATCGGCGGCGGCGGCACCGCGCTGAATTCCGGGCGCATGTACATCACGTTGAAGCCGCGGGACGAGCGCGATGTCAACGCGCAGCAGATCATCGCGCGACTGCGGCCGAAGCTTGCGGAGGTCGAGGGCGCCCGCCTCTATATGCAGGCCTCGCAGGACGTGCGGCTCGGCGGCCGTGCGACGCGCACCCAGTTCGAGTTCACGCTCCAGGACGCCAATCTCGCCGAGCTGAACGCATGGGCCCCAAGGATCCTGGACGCGATGAAAACGCTGCCGCAGCTTCGCGACGTCGCGACCGACCAGCAAACCGAAGGCACGACGCTTCAGCTCACCATCAATCGCGATACCGCCGCGCGCTACGGGATCCAGCCGCAGCTGATCGACGACACGCTCTATGACGCATTCGGCCAGCGCCAGGTCACGCAATATTTCACCCAGACCAACAGCTATCACGTGATCCTCGAGATCACGCCGGAGCTGCAGGGCAAGCTGGATACGCTCGACAAGCTCTACATCCGGTCGCCGCTAACGGGCGAACAGGTGCCGCTTTCAGTCTTTTGCAGCTGGACCAATGTGCCGGTGCGGCCGCTCGCGATCGCCCATCAGGGCCAGTTTCCGGCGGTGACGATCAGCTTCAACCTCGCCGAGGACGTCGCGCTCGGGCAGGCGACCGACGCGGTTTCGCAAACCGTGAGCGAGATGCGCGCGCCGCCGACGCTGGCAACGAGCTTCCAGGGCACCGCGCAGGCGTTCCAGCAATCGCTCGGCACCGTGCCGCTGCTGATCCTGGCCGCGCTCGTCGTGGTCTACCTGATCCTGGGCGTGCTCTACGAGAGCTACATCCATCCCTTGACCATTCTCTCCACGCTGCCCTCGGCCGGCGTCGGCGCAATCGCCATCCTGATGATCTTCGGCTTCGACTTCAGCCTGATCGCCTTGATCGGAATCATCCTCCTGATCGGCATCGTCAAGAAGAACGGCATCATGATGGTGGATTTCGCGATCGCCGCGGAGCGCGAGCAGCATCTGACGCCGGAGCAGTCGATCCGCCAGGCGGCGGTGCTGCGCTTCCGCCCGATCATGATGACGACGATGGCGGCGCTGCTCGGCGGCGTGCCCTTGATGCTCGGAACCGGCACCGGCGCGGAGATCCGCCAGCCGCTCGGCTATGCCATGGTCGGCGGCCTCCTGGTCAGCCAGGCACTCACGCTGTTCACGACGCCGGTCGTCTATCTCTATCTCGACCGCTTCTCCAATTTGCTCTCACGCTGGATGGCGAAGAAGCCGAAGCCGCAGGCAGACGCCGAGAGGGACGAGCAGAAGGACGCGGCGGAGTGAGCGAGGACGACGCCACAGTCTTCGTCATTGCGAGCGCAGCAAAGGAATCCAGGATCGCCTCCGCGGAGGCAGCCTGGATTGCTTCGTCGCTTCGCTCCTCGCAATGACGTGTCTTGTGGGAGCAGCTTGCTTCGCCTACCCACCCAGCCCCTTTAGCACCAGGCGGTTCAGCCTTGCGGCGAAGGCTGACGGGTCTTCCGGCAATTCGCCGTCGAGGATCTGGGCCTGCTCCAGCAACAGCAGGCAGAGATCATCGATCACCGTCGAACCGGCCGGCGCCCTGGTGATTGCTGTCACCAGCGGATGGCGCAGATTGACCTCGAGGATTGGCCTCGAGCGCTCGCCGCGGTTCTGCTGCGCCAGGATGCGCTCGAGCTCGCGGCTCGGACCTTGGCTGTCGGCGACGAGGCAGGATGCGGAGCTGGTGAGACGCGTCGAGGCCTTCACGTCGCTCACGCGCTCGTTGAGGGAGCCCTTGATCAGCGCGATGGTGGCGGCTTCATCAGCGGCCGGCTCCTCCTTCGTCTCCTCGTCGACGCGCGGGATCAGGTCGAGATTGAGATCGCCCTGGCCCAGCGACTTCAGTGGCTTGCCGTCGAACGACATCGGCATCGAGGTCCAGAAGGCATCGACGGGATCGGTGAGCAGCAGCACCTCGATGCCGCGCGCAGCCGCTGCCTCCAGGCGCGGACTGGACTTCAGCCGCTCGATGCTGTCGCCGACGAGATAATAGATTTCGGTCTGGTTCGGCTTGAAGTCGGCGACGACGTCCTTCAGCGAGCGCTTCTCGCCCGAGGTCGTCGTGAAGCGCGACAGCGCCAAGAGCTTCTCGCGGCGCTCGAAGTCCTCGTAGATGCCTTCCTTCAGCACCGCGCCGAAGGCCTCCCAGATCTTCGCAAAGTTCTCCGCGTCCTTCTCGGCGAGGCTTTCGAGCTCGGAGACGACGCGGGTGGCGACCGCCTTGCGGATCTGCGCGAGCTGCGGGTTGTTTTGCAGCATCTCGCGCGAAATGTTGAGCGGCAGGTCCTCGCTGTCGACGACGCCGCGGATGAAGCGCAAGTACCCCGGCAACAGATCGGCGTCGTCGGTGATGAAGACGCGCCGGACATAAAGCTTGACCCTGCCCTTGCGCGACGGCTCGAACAGGTCGAACGGTTTCGTCGACGGTGCGAACAGGAGCACGGCGTAGGAATAGCGGCCCTCAGCGCGGTAGTGCAGCGTCATCGCGGGATCATCGAAGGCGGTGGCGATCTGCTGATAGGCCTTCTTGTAGTCGTCAGCCGAAAGCTCCGATTTCGACCGCTGCCACAGCGCGCTCGCCGAATTGATCTGGCGCGGCTCGCCTTCTGCCGGCACGAGCTCGATGGGAAAGAGGATGTTGTCGGAATAGGCGGAGACGATGCGCTGGATCTCGTAGTCTTCCAGATATTTCTTCGCATCTTCCTTCAGGTGCAGCACAATCTCGGTGCCACGCGTCACGCGCGCGGCATCTTCCTCGCCCGCGTGCGCGATCTCGAAACCGGAGCCGCCCGACGAGCTCCAGGTCCAGACGTCGCTCTCGCCGGCCCTGCGGCTGACGACGAGGATCCTGTCCGCAACCATGAAGGCGGAATAGAAGCCGACACCGAACTGGCCGATCAGGCCAAGCCCATCCTTGGCCTCCTTGAGCTTCGCCACGAAAGCCTTGGTGCCCGAACGGGCGATTGTGCCGAGATGGTCGATCAGTTCCTGCCGCTCCATGCCGATGCCGTTGTCGGCGATGGTCAGCGTGCCGTCCTGCTTGTTGGGGATGATGCGGATCTTGGGGGCATCGCCCTCGCCGAGCAGCGCCGGGGTCTCGATCGCCTCATAGCGGAGCTTGTCGCAGGCATCCGACGCGTTGGAAATGAGCTCGCGCAGGAAGATGTCGGTCTCTGAGTAGACGGAGTGCACCATCAGGTGCAGGAGCTCGGACACCTCGGCCTGGAAGGGCTGCGAATGCACAGCCGTATCTGACGTCGTCATGCGTTTACCCGATCGAAACTGGATGAGGAAAACCGGGATATAGCGCACGGGCGCGGCAGATCAAGAGGTTGTGATGGGGCATTTCCTCCTTCTCCCCTTGTGAGGAAAGGCGCCCTGCCGAAGTCAAGGCGGATGACCTCACTCCGCGAGGCACCCTCCCCCACAAAGGAAGAGGGTAAAGACCATCTCCGTTCACGGAAACGCTACTCGGATCGTGCAATGCTAGCCGTTACAAGCGTCGCCCCTGATTCCAACTGATAATTTTTAATGAAACCGTCCGTCAAGGCGGCCCTTGCCGCACATACCCACGATGCCAGGCTTTATCTCACGCTCGGGATTGCCAACTGGTCGATCTTCCTCGACCACGTTCCGAACAATGTTGCGAATCTGCTGACCTTGCGCAATTTCGGCTTCAGCGGCGCCGCCGACCTGTTCGTGTTCGTGGTAGGCTATGGCGTCACGATCATCCACGGCAAGATCGCGCTGGAGCGCGGCTTCGTCGTCGCGGCAACCCGCATCTTCGGTCGCGTCTGGCGGCTCTATGCGGCCTACGTCGTGCTGTTCGTGATCTATATCGACGCCATCGCCTACGTCGCCTCGCAATCGACCGCGCCGGAGATCATCCACGAGTACAATATCTCGGGCATTCTCGAGCATCCCCTGCGCATCCTGGTGCGCGGGCTAGTGCTCCAGGAAGAGCCGCTCAACCTCGACCTGCTGCAATTGATGATCCCCCTCATGGCGTTCTTTCCGCTGGCGCTGTGGGGCCTGCTCCGCCGCCCGCAGCTGACGCTGCTCGCATCGATCGCGGTGTACTTCGCGGCGAGGTATTTCGGCTGGACGTTCCGGATCTCTCCGGACAGCGAATGGACCTTCAATCCGTTCTGCTGGCAGATGCTGATGGTGCTGGGCGGCTGGTTCGCGGTGACCGGCGCGCCTGCCCGCGCGCTGCACGGCATGTCCTGGCTGCGCGCGCTGGCAGGCGCTTATCTGGTGTTCGCGATGGCGGTCACGCTGGCGCGGCATTCGCCGGCGCTCTCCGCCTATCTGCCGGATGCCGTGCTCGACATCTTCGCGCCCGACAAGGAAAACCTCGCGCCGCATCGCGTGCTGCATTTCCTAGCGCTGGCCTTCCTCGCGACGTATCTGGTGCCGGCAGATCATCCGGCGTTGCAATGGAAGTCGCTGCAACCGGTGATCCGGAGCGGCGAGGAATGGCTCGCGGTATTCTGCGTCAGCGTGTTCCTATCCTTTGCCGCGCACCTCATCCTGATCACGGGACCCAATCTCGTCGCAATGCAGGTCCTGGTCAGCCTGTTGGGCCTCGCGGCAATCGCGGCTGTGGCCTACTACATCTCCTGGTCCAGGCGGCAGGACCTGCCCGCAGCCCTGCGGCAGCGGGCCTAGGCGACGTTCGTCAGGCGATGGCGGCGAGATAGCGCGCCACCGACGCATCGAATGCTGCCTTGGCGCCGTCGGCGATATTGCGGCCCCACCAGGCGCCGTAGATGCGATCGAAGGCGAGCGGCGCCACGGAGGCCGCAATCCGCCGCACCGCAGCCGCGTTCAGCGGCGCGTAGTTCGGATAGGAATACATGAAGCTGACGAAGCGGCGGTCCATCGTCACCTGCGCGATGTCGCCGGTGAGCAGCGCACCCTTGCCGTCGGCACCACGCGTCCAGTGCAGAATCGTGGCGCCGGCGAAATGGCCGCCGCTGCGCAACAGGGTGATGCCATCCGAGAGCCGGTGACTATCGCCGCTCCAGTGTTCGATGGCGCGATGCGGCCGCGTCACCCATTGGCGGTCGTCGGCATGGAGATAAACGGGCGCGCTGAAGGCTTCGCTCCAATCGGCGAGCGCGCCATAGTAGTGCGGATGCGAGATCGCGATCGCCTTCAGCCCGCCGAGCGATCTGACATGCGCGATCGCTTCAGCGGTTGCGAGCGGAACGCAGTCCCACATCACGAAGGCGCTGCCGTCCGGAACGAGCAGCGCCCGCTGACCGATGGCAAAGCTCGGCTCGAGCGACAGGCCGGTCAGGCCGAGATCGTCCCGCCACACCACGCGGCAACGCCGCGCCAGGGCCTCGCAGGATAGGAAGGTTTGCCCTTTCCAGTTCACGAACTGGCGCTCGTCCTCGCAGATCGGACATGACGTTGGCGGCTTTTCGCTCGAGGGAAATTGCGCGCCGCAGGTTTCGCAGGTCCAGAGTGGCATGGCGTACTCCAGGAAAGACATCCGTCAGCAACGACCAAAGATGTGACGTGCAGATCGCTCCTCCGCAAGAGCGGCTGGAACCAACGGGATCACCATCCGTTACGTTTTGGTCCACACAAGATCAAGGCAACCCCGCCAACACGAATTCGGCTGAGACCACGCTTGACGTATCGATGACATCGCGGTCCCCCTCCTCACCCCGTCTCTGGCCCCTCTTCGCGCTCAACTTCTTCATGGCCGACATGCAGTCGGGCATCGGACCGTTCATCGGCGTGTTCCTCCAGGATCGCGGCTGGGCGAGCGGGCTGATCGGCACCGCCATGACCATCGGCAACGTCGCGGGCATGCTGATCACGACGCCGGTCGGCGGCTTCATCGACGCCAGCCGCAACAAGCGCCTTTGGGTGGTGATCCCCGGCGTCTGCGTCGTCCTCGCCTCCGCGATCATCCTGATCTCGCAGAATTTCTGGGCGGTGACGTTCTCGCAAGTCGCGCAGTCGCTGGCGAGCGCCGCCATCGTGCCGGCGGTGACCGGCATCACGCTCGGCATCGCCAAGCAGAAGGGCTTCAATGCGCTGAACGGCCGCAACCAGGCGTTCAACCATG
>NZ_JBBIAM010000259.1:0-4393 GCF_054185185.1 Bradyrhizobium sp. UFLA05-153 | reverse complement strand
GCAAGCTGATGCCTTCCGACCCGCCGGAGTCTCGGCGGTGACCCGCCGTCAGTTACACCACGCCACGGGACGCGATCTTGGTCCGTCAGTCGCTGAATATGAAAATAACTGGGAACAGCCCCCACCAAAACTACGCTGTGCTGCGCGATTGCACTCGGCCTCACTACTCCCACTCAATCATTTAGGAAGATGTTTCCACGTTGATTTGCAAGCACAAATTCTCAAAGCTGACAGTCAAATCCCGACGGTATACCCGCCGCATTTTTTTGGTCTTGAATTCACAGAAAAAATTCGAGCCGCCCGCAATGCTGGCGTTCCCGCCACCTATCGGTATCAATCGACTGATCAGCATTGCCTGCCTAGACAAAACTGCCATACCCCCTCCGGTGCGGCGTCACTCCAAGTACCGTCAGAGATCAGGAACATGCTGGCCCCTCGCGTTCGCTCGCCACGGTGCGCCAGCCAGATGGTCCGCGTCGAAGCTGCCGTCCCCAGATTGCAACCGACCCATAGCCGCTTCGCTTGTGCGCCCATCAAGTCGGTCGCTTGCCCGAGCCGATTTTGAACGCGATAGGCAAGTTTAGCCCATCGGCTGATCTGTAGACGCTGGCGCAACGCTCGAACGCGGCTCGGATCAAATCTTGCGTCGCCCGATCTTGCTTCCTGATGACGGCACCGGTCAAAACAAGGCCTTCATTCGAGGGTGCGGGCTTCAATCGAGTGCTGGATCCGGGTCGAGTGTCACTGGTTTTGCGCCCGGTCGATCGACCCATTGTTTGCCCGTATTGTTATAGGTGAAACTCGTAGCGGTTTCTGGCAGCATGGTCGCATTCCACTTGTTCCATTCGGCGACGAGACGATCGTAGATGTCCTTGCGCCGATCTTTCAGATTGGCGCGCTCCATCGGATCGTCGGCAACGTTGAACAGAAATGTATTGTCGAGAATCTTCAGATATTTCCAGTCCCCGATGCGCGCGGCACGCTGCCAGAGCGCCTTGTAGCGCCAAAACAACCGCCGCTCCGCCGGAGGCGCGCCCTCCGAAAGCTGTGGCAACAGATTCATCCCGTCCGATGGATAGGCCGGATCTTGTGCTGCGCCGGCTGCGGCAAGCAGCGTCGGAAGCCAGTCCATATTCGCGGTCACCTGCTGGCTAACGAGGCCCGCGGGAATGCGCACGGGCCAGGAGACGAGGGCAGGAATGCGCAGACCACCCTCCAAAAGCTCCGTCTTTCGCCCACTGAAGGGCCAAGTGTCGGAAAAGCGCTCGCCGCCATTGTCGCTGGTGAAAATCATGATCGTGTTGCTGGCGAGGCCGTGGTCGTCTAGCGCTCTCAAGACGCGTCCAACCTGATCGTCGAGTGCAAGTATCATCCGCCGATACGTCTCGCTCGAACCGCCGTCAAGGTGGA
The DNA here is from genome assembly GCF_054185185.1 of Bradyrhizobium sp. UFLA05-153. NCBI lineage: Bacteria > Pseudomonadati > Pseudomonadota > Alphaproteobacteria > Hyphomicrobiales > Nitrobacteraceae > Bradyrhizobium > Bradyrhizobium sp. UFLA05-153. The sequence continues at coordinate 2,983 of NZ_JBBIAM010000259.1, read as the reverse complement.
ACAGATTGCGTCCTCCAAGACGCTCGGCCTCGGCTTGGTCCTCCGGACCTTCCCAAGGCCAATGGGGGGCGCTGAAATGAAGACTAAGGAGAAACCGCTGGTCCGCGCGTGCATAATCTTCGATGATCTTCACCGCCCGATCGCCAAGAAGGGTGGTCATATAGCCGGTTTGAGATACTGGTTGGTCTTCGTCCCAAAGATCCGGCTTGCCCTCCGTGTCGACGTGGAGGAAATAGTCAACCGCGCCGCTTCTATAGCCGTAAAAATGGTCATAGCCGCTCCTCAAAGGACTAAATTCAGGCAGGTTGCCGAGGTGCCACTTGCCGACCAGCGTCGTGCCGTAACCGACCTTCTTCAGAAGCGACGGCAAAGTCGGATGCTCTGGCGGCACGCCAATGCCCGGTTTTGTGACTCGCGTAATCGGCTCTTCCATTCCAACCGGCAATCTGGCTTGGTACCGGCCTGTTATGATAGCAACGCGCGATGCCGTGCAGACCGGCGAGTTGGCGTACGCTTGGGAAAAACGCGCACCCTGCATGGCAATGCGATCGATGTTCGGCGTCATGAAGTCGCGTCGACCGTTGCATGAAATATCCGCGTAACCCATGTCGTCGGCGACGATGAAAACGATGTTTGGCCTCTGCGGCTCGGGCTGAGCGAGAGAAGCGGAGGAGCCCAGCGCCAAGGTAACGCCGCCGGACGCAGCGTTCCGAAGAATTGTTCGTCGCGTGTATTTTGTCCTCATCGCTTGTCCTCCCTTGCTTTGGACTTTCGGCCCGGCTGACATCGTGTCGACGCCCTGAGCCCGTTTTAGAGGATGTTGACCATGTCTGGTTCGCAGACTTCGCCGATCATATTCTTGGGGAGACTGGAGCCAAGGACCTCACGTTCGGCCAACCGTCGCTCTTCCGAATGACTTTATCATTTCGAGAACTGTAAAGGCACGTGGCTGACGCTTCCCATACTGCGGTGCATGAGCCTGTTCTTGGCCCACGAGCGGCACGGCCGTGCGCCTCGTCGAGCTCCGAACACGGGGGGCACACCGGACTAGAGTTCCTCACGTTGAGTTCTTCGCCTGCTTACCCAGAGCCGAATTCGATCCCTCACCGGTCGCCGGACACCCGTAAATAAACAGCGGTCGGGCAAATCAGTCGGTCGGCGCGTTCGCGATCGGTTGCCGCGCGACGAGAATATTGCTGGTACACTGCAACACCGTCTCGCGTTTTTGATTTCGCAAGAGGACTTGGTTTCGGACAATTCCCCGATCGGATTTGGACTTCGACTCGCGTTTCTCCAGAACCGTGATTTCCAGATCGAGCGCATCGTCCGGGCGTACAGCGTTCGGCAGCCTCAGCTCATCCCAGCCCAACCCCGCAAGGACATGGAGCCGTGGCTGAAGCCGGGTCGTCAACAAAATGAAGATGGAAAAGGTATGGGCACTGGTTGCGGTCAGCCCCCCAAAAACTGAACGCGCCGCAGCCTCCTCGTCGATGTGGCGGGGTATCGGATCGTATTGTTTTGCGAATTGAATGATCTCGCTCTTGGTTACCAGATAAGGGCCGGACCGGAGGCTAATGCCGACTTCCGCGTCTTCAAAGTACAGGTTTTCAGGGTACATGCTCATCTAATTATCCCTCCGGAAACAGCTCGAATGAATCGATAAGGATACCAACCCGCCCCCCCGTCCACGGATCTTGGCCCTTAGCGACGACAGCCAGTATTCGTCCGCCTGTCAGCTGCCCGGGGTGGCATGGATGCGGTCGGGCGCGGCACGAAATCCGTTTGATGCTGGCCTCGTGTGGCCAACATAAGCGAAAAAACTACAAATCGGACAAGGTAGCTTGCAATTTTTGGCGTTCGCGGCGCTCCCAAAAGGCATCCCAATATTTCCAGATGAAGCTGGTGACATGCCGGGGCGCTACGGATGTCCGTCCCGGCCACATTGTGCCGAGCGTTGTGCTCATTGCGGAGTCTCCCTGGGCCTGCAATCAGGCTCTATAGAATTGAGAAGGCAAGGCAGTGCGGCTCTTTTCTTTTCAGGGTGGAAGTCGTGTTGCGGCTGCCTTGAGCCAGTCGGCTCCATCAGGCCGCACGAATAGAAAATGGGATGCCGCCCAAATCTGTGTGTTAGCGCGGCCATCTTGACCGATAAGAATGAGTCCTGCTCCGCCGTTGGCTACTGTCAGAATGACAGGCTCGCCCTTCCATGTCTTGATTGGCTCCATCCCGATGATGAGGAATTCACCAATCGGCTGATCAAAATATTGAAGCCGCAGTTGTGGCGCGATCTCTGCAGCCGCGAGTCCAAAACCCACCTGTTGAGCGCGGGCATAAATTTCGGCAAGCGGTACAGTATCGGTTTGAAAGCCAAGTTCGGCCGCCGATATTGCAAAGAGATTCACATTTCTTTTGGTGGCGCTGAGGGCGAAAGCTGGTCGGGCGAGAATTTCCCCGGCCGCGTCTCCGATCCCACAACCGGCTGCATGCAACGCGTTAGTGAGGGCCAGGGGGTCTGCAAAGGTACCTACTTTGATGGTCTTCCAAACCGAAGCTTCGGCGGCAGATCTGATTGGACTTCTTGGCGTACTCGTTAATGGGGTCTTCTCGGACCTCAGTCGGTTCGACAGGACGTCTCGTGCCGTGCATTGCGCGCGAGCTTCGCTTGCAAACAAAACTATCCATGCGATGAAAAGCGTCGCAATAATGAGAGTGCTACGGCGCCATCCTATCGAACAATGCGCCAGGCCATATTTGCACGGCGTGTTCGGCCTCATAGCAATCTAACCTCTCGAAAGGCTAAATTGAAAACTGAACGTGTGGTCACACTGCGGCCACACGGCCTCACCAGATGTGAAGCCGCTCACATCCGCATGAACATTTTTCCGTGTCGATACGTCGCTTACCGGCCCTGGCTGTGTGAAAAGCCACGAGTCGGCTAGGATTCCTCCGTTTCCTGATGGGGGATACGGATGGGACGCTTCGT
>NZ_JBBIAM010000258.1:0-4424 GCF_054185185.1 Bradyrhizobium sp. UFLA05-153 | reverse complement strand
GAACAGCCCGATCATCGCGCCAGCTTAGGCGATTCCAACGCGGTATCACACTCGGATGAGGTTTTTGGTACACACAGGCGATTGCTGGCGATGCTTGACCAAGTATCTGGACAACACCGGACTCTCTCGCAAAAGGAGGCGGTTGCGATGCGCCTGATAGAACTACTTCCATCGCCCGAAAGAGACCCTGCCTCGATCCGAGTTTCGGAGACACATGGGCGGATGCTGTTTTGCCTCGTACTTTGGTGGAGTTTTCTGCTCGCCACCACCGTGTTCTCAAACTACAAGAGCAAGGTGGAAAATGTCTCCGCCCCTCACTCAAGTGCAACAGTTCTTTCAAGGGACGAGAGCACAAACAACGGCGCAAGGAACGCCGTGGACTAGCGCTTGCGACACTCCGCAGGTGCCTCTTTCGAGACAAGATTGGACCTGCAGACGGATCATTGGATGGCGACCGTAAAGCGAATTGAGAGAAACGCGATAGGAATCCGCGGAAGAGGTCTCGATACGGGCAACCCTCGGGATTAGGATTGAAATAGGTTGGTTAAGCATTGCGCCCTCAGCCTCAATTCCAACGACGCTCTAGCCAAGGACAGCAAGCCCGTTGACCATGAGCGAGTGAGAAACGGTCCCGACTAGTGCCGCGAGCGAGTGCCTGCGGCACGACGCGGGAAGTTTAAACGCCTTCATTGGGCAGCGCATGCCGCTCCGCATTCCTGGCATGGTGATCGACATGGCACTGGGGAATTGTTCGTCCCAGGAGGATTATTCCACTGTGTGGGACCGGATACCCTTCAATGCCCCCTTGGACCAGTGCGGACTAAAGCGCGGTTCAGCGTCGTATGGGCCCTAGATGAATCTGCTAGAACATTCTCAACTCGCCTAGCTTACATCGCACTCTTTGAAGCTTACACTCCGGCCTTGATCTCGTCTATCGAGCGAAACATGAACTCCTCCAGCACGCTTCTTACGCTACCCTCCTCGCAGGGGACGTCCGCAGCCTTGAGATCGTTGACGACTTTCCGAATGACATCCTCATCTCCTGGCTCGTCGAGATCAGAGATGACCACCGTCCTTGCGTAGGCCTCGGCATCTGCGCCCGTTTTGCCCAGCTGTTGAGCGGCCCACAGCCCAAAAAGCTTGTTACGGCGCGCAATCGCCTTAAATCGCAACGCCTGCTCATGAGCAAACTTGCCCTCGAACGCTTCCCCGCGCTTGGTGAACTCAGTCATTCCTATTTACCTCCATGATTTTGGCTGGACTTCTTCCACTCTCAGCTTACGCTCCGCGGTCCTTGAGCCGATCTCCGTGTTTGATCGATTTAAGTCCGCGATCAGTCGCGCGCCTCGCTCACTTTCAGAACTGCGCCCCGCCTGCGCTGGCCGGCTTGGGTTTGACGGGCTATTAAGCGGCTAAACTAAACTCACGTGGCGATCGATCAGGGGAATGCCGTCTACGGAGTCAGGCGTTTTTGCACCCGAGCGGGGGGATGCCGGCGCTGACGAACCAGAATTGCGTGAGCTTTGGTGTAGATACCCCGAGTTCGACAGGCGACGGAGCACTGAACCCGGGGCTAATTGCCTGCGATCAGATTGCCTGCGCGATACGGGTCAAAGCGATGGATCGGAACAATTATCATCATACCAAATTAGATAGTGCGTTTGCCGCGGCATTCAAATGATCCGAGAGCGCATTTTGCCGCACCACGATCGCCTCACGCCAACCTATACACGCAGACCGCCAACGCTTGCGCTTATCTTGAGCGCCGCCGCCGGTCGGCGTGCTGCCGCTCCTTGGTCGATCGGCGAGGTCGGCTATGTCAGGACGACTCGACACTTGTGGACTGCACCGCGGTACTACGGGAGAAACAGAGGCCGCAGCTATGGCTAGTCCTTCCATCGAATTTACTGCTTTCAGCTCGCACGGCCATCTATCCCGGATCGTCATCGAAAGAGTTTTTGTCACCCAACACTTGAGGACGGAGCAACGGAGCGAGCGGATCAGTACTCGACTCGGATCGATTAACACTCTCGATTCCGATGACGTCCATGTCTCCCGCGACGAAGTACGGCATTCGGTCTCCGGACCGAAGGCCGACCAGCGCCGCGCCCAAGCCCGACAGAACGGAGACTTGACTTGGATCGGATGTAAAGTCTTCAGGCCAGACCAATTGCACCGTCTTTCGGCGAATGCCCCGATTGGTCCAGTACGTGACCCAAGATCCTATCGTTACGAGTGATTTGACCTGGCGAGCGTCATCCTTGACGACATTCGCGCGGTTGATCTCGGCGAGCAGAAAGACCGCATCCTTCTCGCCTCGCTGCGCAGCTACGCGCGCGAGCTTCTTAAGGCGCGGATGGTCGGACACGGTTAGGGTGATGAGAGGTAGAGGCATCACCACACTCCTTCTGTCGAGGTAAAGCGAGGCACGCTTCCGAATGAAGCTATTAAGCAGTCTAACTTGATGAAGAAGAGAATCCGGACGGCATATGTATTCTGCCGTCCGGCTAGATGCCTGAGTGCAAGCGTCCGCCGTGCAGAAAAAGCCGCGCAACACGAGTATCAATTTCAAGTGCGTAGATCATAGCAAGCCAAACATAGGCCTTGCCGACATTTCAACCATTGCGTCGAAAGCGCGCACCAACTGATTCGCGATCCACTGCCGCCGCTGATGCAATCGCATTCCAGTGGCGGCATGGCGAGCGCGGCCTTCGATCTCCTCGCTAAGGTCGAATGGGTCCGCATCATAAATAGCGCGCTACGAACGGCTGGTGCTGAGGACGTTGCTCGTTTGGTCGATCCGATTCTGCTGGGCTTTGCCATGGCCTAAGCATTTCCGGATTCGTCGGGCGCAAGATCAGCTCGTCGGCTTCGACAGTTTGGACGCGATGCTGCTCCCTCTCGCGTTCGGTATGAGGGCTGGCAGCACGCTCTGCTCGGGAAATGATAATCTCCAGTGGTCCGCCCTTCTCGCGCGAAGAGACCATCGTGCGCGTCTAAGATCATTTGGACCAAGAACGTTTCGTCCATGGCGCGCGGGCGCTCGCTCGCAACATAGCTGCCAATGCTGGCTTGATCCGGGCCAGCAACAAACATTTCCTCTTCGCCAGCGCTACGAAAGCATGATCGCTGATCAAACCTGTCGCCAGCGCAACCGGGATTCGTATGAGCCAAGGCATCCGACATCGATCGGCGCGATAACGCGTTCATATCTCCGCTGGGCCGTTATTCGCTGGGGCGTTCCAAACGGCTCGAGCCGTAGCTTCTATCTACTTGGCGGCGTCGAAATGTCGTGCTGTGAGAAGGGCATTGACGGTCAGCAGGATTTAATGGCCTCGCCGTTCCTTGTAGCTCGTACCCGGTTTTGGCGTGGTTTGTTTAGGTAGGCTGCGCGTGATTTTCGGTGGATCACTCGCTGGAAAAGTCTGCTCCAACTGTCGGTCCAACTCTTCGTCGAGCTCCCGCTTTTCGCGCTGCTCACGCGTCTCTCTTTCCTTCGGCATTACCCAATCTCCTCTCTTGGTGCTGCAAGCGGTGATCGGCCGCTCGCTCTGGAACGAATAGCGCCGTTGACCCGCGCCGTGACAATGACGGCATCGTACCCCCTTCGAACAGGATGAGTGGTGACACTCAGTGGTCGCTAGACCTGGATGGGCCCCAGCCTGCTCATACGCCGACCGGTTCCCCGGGCCGGGCTGCGGAACACTCAATTGGGCGGAGCTGGTCGAATGCATTCCGGCAGTCAGCCAGCGGTATCGCGCTTTGCTAGAGCCCGGCGCCTGGATCGCTTTTCCCAGTCAAAGCGGAAATGTGCTCCCTTTACCTATATCGCCGCGCTCCCGCCGGTCGCTCCGGCCTTCACGATCTCACAGCGAACGTGCTTTGCTTTGAGGTTCGATGAAGGCTCATCTGGGTGAGCAATGCGGGTTATGCTACATTCAAATCGCCCAGGCTATGAATGGAGATCGCAATGTTCGAGGGCTTCGACGCGCTCCTGCTGGCCCGCATCCAGTTCGCTTTCACCGTTTCGTTTCACTTTATCTTCCCGGCATTCACCATTGGGCTGGCGAGCTACCTCGCTGTTCTCGAGGGGCTGTGGCTATGGACCACGCGCGCGATTTTTCTCGACCTGTTTCACTACTGGATCAAGATATTCGCACTTTCCTTCGCGATGGGAGTGGTCTCCGGTATTGTGCTCACATACCAATTCGGAACCAATTGGTCGGTCTTCTCCGATCGTGCAGGCTCAATCATCGGACCACTGTTGGCCTACGAGGTATTGACGGCCTTCTTCCTGGAGGCGGGCTTTCTTGGAATCATGTTGTTCGGCATGACCCGCGTCGGCAACTTTCAATTACCCACAAGTGCTTGATTCATTTGCGGGAGGCTCGATCGAAGAATCTTGAATCGGATGAATCGCTTGT
>NZ_JBBIAM010000257.1:0-4437 GCF_054185185.1 Bradyrhizobium sp. UFLA05-153 | reverse complement strand
CATGAATCATTGAAAAATTGATTCGGGAATCCTAAAAGCACGGCAAAATCAACGATCTGCCAAAGTAGTGCTAGGGCGTGTACTCATAAACGCCTTGCGTCTGCTTTGAGACAAAAACCGGAAAACATTTGCTCGGTCTGAGCCTTACCGCTTTTGACCCCGAGGCGGACATGTCGATACCCTGGGATGCTTCGCTCAGTTGGCATGGGCGTTACCCATCCGGTGCAGCTTGAGCATGGCATAGACCGCATTGTTGGCTGGCGTAGGAACGCCAAGCGAGCGCCCGAACTCCACCACCTTTCCGGCGAGCCAGTCGAGTTCGAGCCGGTTGCCGCGTTCGAGATCGTGCAGCATGGAAGCCTTGAAGGTCGGTGGCGAGGCTTCGGCGAATTTCATTCTGTCCTCGACAAAATTCTCCGGTATCGGAACGCCCTTGGCGCGGCCCACCGCCACCACCTCGCTCATCAGGCTGTAAAAGAACGCTCGCGTATCCGGGTCCGCCAGGATTGGCCCCAGCGGCTGGCGAGTCGTTACGGTCGCGCCCGATAGCCCGACGAGAAATACAAATTTCTGCCAGCGCTCCCGGTCAATCGCGTCGGACACTGAGATGTCGATCCCGGCCACATGAGCGGCGTCGGCAAAGGCTTTGAGATACCCATCGGGCTTGCCGTCGGTCCTCCCGCAGACCATGCGCGCGAACTGGCTCGTGTGGGTGACGACGCCAAGCGCTGACAGCACTGTAGCAATATAGGCACTCCCGGCGACCACATTGTCGGTGCCGAGAATTGGGGCGATCCTCTCCGCGCTATCGACGCCGTTTTGCAATGGGATCACCCGCGTGTGGGGTCCGACCAGGGGGAGGGACAGCCTGGCCGCCTTCTCGCTGTCCCAGAGCTTGACAGCGAACAGAACGATATCAACCGGGCCGACCGTGGTCGGATCATCGGTCACATTGGGTTCAGGCAAATGAAGATTGCCAAGCACACTCTCGACCCTGAGACCGTTTTTCCTGATTGCCTCGAGGTTAGAGCCGCGTGCGATAAAGAAGACATCGTGCCCTGCCGCAGCCATACGTGCTCCAAAATAACCGCCAAGGGCACCGGCCGCCATCACAGCGATACGCATGTCATCCTCCGTCCCTATAGTGACAACTCAGCCGATGGAGGATAGCACGCGGCGGACCCAGCGTTCGATCAATTGAACGTCCGATTGTGCCCCCTCGCGTCATTTGCTGCTTCTGCACAAATGCGGGCGCTATCGGGACCGAAGCGGACATCGATTGGTAGTGAGCTCTGCCCGGCTCAGTCGCGAATGACCCTCAGCGGAAGTCAACAGAAGTCGTGGCGCCTCGGGCCTATGCTAGGCGCCGAGTGCTCCACGGTGCTCTTCCGAAAACACGTGGGCATAAAGATTCGCGATCCACTGCTTGCCTTCCTGTGTGACCCTCAGGTACCTAAGTGCATCGCCGATATAGGGACGGACAGCCTTCCAAAAGAACGACGGATACGCTGCCCGTAGATCGTCAGAACTTTGATAGCCGAGTTTTTCGCTAACGCCTGTTTCGCGAAATTCCGCAAACAATGCCGAAGTTTTGCGGAGATAGTTGATGTCGGCTAATTGTCCGATCAAATCCGCCGCTCGAAGCAAGCCGGGATAGTCTGCCGTACTGGCATGCTGTTCGTGCTCAGGCACAGGAAATCTCGTGTGCTCAATATTGGCTTGGATCTCGAGCGCATCGATATGTGTCAAGCTCGCTTTCCCAAAGCGCTCAACGACAAAGAGTTTCGATCGTGTCACATGGTAGGGAGTCATAGATGCATCGGTTGCTCCCGGGGGAATATGCACGAGATCACCTTTTTCATTGCAGACATATTTCCCCTCCTGATCGCCTCGACATACCCCCCGTACATAACCAATGTCGTGGCAAAGAAGTGAAATAACAAAGTGGAGCCAATCGCGTGGCGTAACGCCGCCCTCCTTGGTATGCTTCCCGCGCAAGATCTCTTGGCCCACAAGCGTTACCATTATGGTGTGGTTCATATCGTGGTAGGCTGCATCGCTGTCGGCGATGTTTTCTAAAGCGAGGCGTCCCACGAATGCAATGATGTCCGGATAGGCCGGCTCAAGGACGCCATAGCTTTGAACGTATGCCTCCCGAAGCTGCTCGATAAATGCCTCGATGACAATTTGTGTGGGATTGAACATGGTCGCCTCCCCCTAATGAGTGGATGCTATTCCTGTTCGAGCCCACCGTCACGAGCACGCATCTCGTTGCTACGCGAAACCAGGGAGATATTGGCTCGGAGCGCCACGCAGACCTAGCGGTATACCGCTATCGGGGTTCGCTATCGGGGCATAGCGGACCATACCCTGACTTGCTGCTGGCTCAATCCGGTCGCGAACCCCATGCAGACATTCGGTCGCCCCCGCGCGACACGAAGTCATCCGACGACAATATCCTATGTTAATCCTGATCCTATGTTAGTCCCGCACTCGTTCCGCATAGGAAGGGCTATCTTTTGCATCGGCGCTCGCGCCTTTTGGGCCGCAGATTTCGTTATCACTGCGCGGTGCTCAGCATGCTCGGTGATGAGAACGCCGCGCTCGCGCCTCAAACAGGGAGCTGGGCCATGCAAAAGCGGCATCGTTTCAAACAAGCAAAGTCTCTCGAAGATCGTCTAGCGGCAGAGGCCATTCGCCTGCGAGACGAAGCGAAGGATGTCCCCCCGGGTATCGAGCGGGAGAACTTGCTGCGGAGAGCTCGGCAAGCCGAGACCGGTTCGCATATGAGCGGGTGGCTGCGATCGCCCGGATTACGACCGCCAGAGTAAGGCTGCTTCAGTTGGCGGCTTCAGCCGTCAAGAGCGGCACGTACGTGCCGCTCTCATGCAGCTCGAGCCAGCACCGCTCAACTGACGGGCTAGCCGGCGAATGGGATTGCGTTCAATCCGTGACCACTGATGCAGTCACACGCTTCACCGGTTTAACGCGATGGCAAAACGTCCTTCCTCTTGAACGGCGGTTAAATGGATCGTTCACCGAGCATTCACCAACGGCGCTCGCGGCGACTGGCAGTCCGATGTGTTGAACACAAGAACCAATGCAATTGAGCCGAGTTAACTACAGAGCATTTTCGCGAATGGAGTTGTGTAATGAAGCGACACCGGTTCATACGTAAGGCTTCGCTGAAGGCCCGGCTCGACCTAGAAGCGCGGCAGTTGAGCGATGAGGCCAGATCCTTTCCACCAGGGCACAAGCGAGACAGTCTGCTTGGGAAGGACCGCCAGAAGGAAACTACTAACTTTGCCGGGTGGCTGATATCGCCGCGCAACGACTAGGGCACTCCGGCGAATAGTACCGTCAAATGGGCGGCCCCAGACCGATCTCCGCTCCCATTTGGCGTCGTGTGTACATTGCGAAGGAGGGACTACGATGTTGGACGCTGCCGCGCTGCGCGAAGATCTCGCCGCAATGGAAAAGCAAATCCGGTTTAGTCCCAACGACTATGATCTAATCAACAAATACCTGACATATGCTCGCAAGGTGCGTGAGATCGAACATTGCGAAAACGGCTATGTGACTGCACGGAGGAAGCATCAAAATTAAATTCCCGGTGCGCGAGGGAATTGTAATCGCGCAGCAGAAGTTTCTGAAAGCCTCACTGTTACAGAATATCGTTTCTCAATTGCGGGCAGGGTGGACTGCAAAGAATAGGCCCCAGCTTCGGGGGATAAGCTGGGGCCTTCATCACGCAGAGATGGTGCCTGTTTGTCAGGGGCAAGCACCGAGTTGGCAACCTGCTCCCGAAGTCTTCGTTCCTAAAGCAGTAACCGAAAGAGGCCCTAGTGGCGGCTCCTAACAGGAATTGGCGGCTAACTTATCGACGGCGACAGAATCCGGGAGCGCGGGACAGTCGCAACCGAGGTCGAGCCCGCCGGTCTTTCAGTATCGCCTCCGGCGACGAGTCGAATCGTCTGGGCTGCCGGGGTGAATGGCGCCCTTTTGCAATCCGCCAGCCGAGCCAGTTGTGCCACTAGCCCCGGCTCCAGAACCAGTAGTCCCGGCGCCCCCTGCGCTCGACGACGAGCCGCCCATGCCCGTCGATCCGCCGGTGCCGACGCCCGCGCCAGCACCACCAGCTCCGCCAGCACCTGCACTACCTGATCCGTTAGATTGGGCATATGCAACGCTAGCGGCCCCTGCGAGTACCACTGCTGTTAGGACTGTAATAATCGCCTTCCGCATTTTAGGCTCCATGGTTTTCCGAACCTACCCAATGGTCACGCGCGGTAGGCGTTTCCTAAACCTGCGCGCTCGCTGGTGGCCTATGCTCGCGCGAAGTCAGTCCGGCGCTTCACGTCCCTGGGTAGTCAGTTCGTATCGATCGCCGTTCTTCGTCAGCCAACCGCAGAGTGTCTGGCAGCCATAGCCATGTTC
>NZ_JBBIAM010000256.1:0-4459 GCF_054185185.1 Bradyrhizobium sp. UFLA05-153 | reverse complement strand
GCCCGGTGCGTTAGCAGCGCTCGCCGGGATCTGGGTGGGGGGCGAGGAGCAATCCTCGTCCCTACCACGACCATTGGAGCCTGACCCTGACAGTTTCTGGCACCGTTTCGCGCCATATGCCGCTCGAAGCTGCTATAGTTTCGGGATTGCGCAAGGCCCACTCTCGGAGGGGTCACATGCGACGACGCGAGTTCATCACATTTCTCGGCGGCGCGACCGTGGCAAGCTACGTCGGCGCACGGGCGCAGCAGGCGGGAATGCCGGTGATAGGATTTCTCAGCTATGGCTCCGCCGAGCTGGTCGCTGGTCGCGTCCGTTCATTCCGCCAAGGCCTTGCAGAAGCCGGAATTATCGAGGGTCGCGACGCAACAATCGAATTTCGCTGGGCCGAGTACCAGACCGAGCGATTGCCCAAGCTGGCCAGCGAGTTGGTCAGCCGTGGGATCAACGTCTTAGCAGCACCCGGCAGTACCGCGGCCGCCCTTGCCGCGAAGGCCTCAAGCACAACGATCCCAATAGTCTTCTTCGTCGGCAGCGACCCGGTGCAACCTGGGCTGGTCGCCAGCCTTAAGCGGCCCGGCGGCAATATCACGGGGGTCACCAACCTGACGGTTGAGGTTGCTCCGAAGCGGCTCGAACTCCTCCACGAGCTGATGCCCGCCGCAACGGTCTTCGCCCTGATCGTAAATCCGACCACTCCGCTAGCGCAGATCGAATCGGGAGACTTGTTGGAGACGGCGCGCGTCCTCGGGCTTGAGCTGCACGTTCTACAGGCAACCAGCGAACGTGATTTCGATGAGGTCTTTTCAAAGCTAGTCCAATCGCACGCCGCCGCGTTGCTGATCGCCACCGATGGATTGTTCACTGCCCGAAGCGAACGATTGGCTATGCTTGCGCTGCGCCATGCGATCCCTGCCATCTCCAGCAATCTCGAGTTTGCCGCGGCTGGCGGTTTGATGAGCTACGGAAGCAGCGTTACCGATCCATTCCGGCTGGCTGGTGTGTACACCGGCAGAATTCTCAAGGGCGAAAATCCATCCGATATGCCGGTCCAGCAGTCAACGAAGATCGAACTCGCGATCAATCTCAAGACCGCCAAGGCGCTGAGCCTGACGGTACCGCCCGCGTTGCTCGCCCGTGCCGACGAGGTGATCGAGTAGCACGCGAATTGCTGCGATGCATGAGTCCGGAAGTGGCCCTTAACGACTATTCCCAACGCCGGTCGGCATGTCAGCAGTCAGAGGTAAACCGGCAGTAGCCGCGACGCGGCTAAATGGACGCTCATGACACAGGGCGGGCAGCGGCGGCCAATCCTGCCGTGATGCAAAACGCTGCGCTCAATTCACCGACGTGGTAGAGTGGGCGGCTGCTTCCCGAGGCACGCGTCATGGCGCTGCTGGTCGATCCGAGCAATCCCGCTGTTGCCGAGACCACAGCAAACCAGATTCTGGCGGGGAGGCCGCACGCTGGGGCTGGAGTTGCATGTGCTGAATGCCTCTAGGGCTCTGCGCCAGCTCCCGTCGCTAACACCGCTCGACCCAGCAAATCCAGCGGCCGGGGTGAACTCAGGACTGGATAAGGCTTGGAGGCAAGTCAGGCTGAAAAAATTGAGCTGAATGGCAAGCACGCGACGAAGCAGCGTTCCCGAGCTGTATGGGGTGATGTCTGCACTGATCCTCGGGAGCTTCGGTTTGCTGTCGGTTGAGCGCATGCTGCCGGCTCCATGGTCCGGCTATGAAGCAACAAAGTGTGGCGGTAATCCTCCCTTGTCGCAATGAAGAGGCGGCCGTCGGCGCCACGGTAACAGCATTTCGTGCGGCTTTGCCTGACGCTGCCATTTATGTCTTCGATAACAATTCGACTGACAATACCGTGAATGTAGCTCGTACGGCTGGCGCGATAGTTCGAACCGAACTGACGCCAGGAAAGGGCAACGTCGTCCGCCGGAGTTTTGCAGACATCGATGCCGATGTCTATGTGATGGCCGATGGCGACGCGACCTATGACGCAGCGGCTGCTCCGACGATGATACAGGAGTTGATTGAATGCCAGCTGGACATGGTGGTAGGTGTGCGAAGTTCGGTCGCTGACGCCTCTTTTAGGCCAGGCCACCGTCTCGGCAATGCGATCCTCACCGGAATGTTGTCGCTTATCTTCGGTCGCTCGTTCAGCGATGTCCTGTCGGGTTATCGCGTATTCTCGCGCCGGTTCGTAAAGAGCTTCCCAGCTCTCTCCGAAGGTTTTGAGGTAGAGACGGAGATCAGCATCCATGCTCTGGGGTTGCACATGCCGGTGGCCGAGATCGTGACTGCTTACAAAGTACGGCCGGAAGGTTCGACGTCCAAGCTCTCCACATTCCGCGACGGCTGGCGCATTTTGTTGACCATCCTGACGCTGTTTCGAATTGAAAGGCCGATGCTTTTTTTCGGTATGATTGGCACGTTGCTCGGGTTCGTTTCGATCGTGATCGCGATACCTCTTGCCGTCACGTATGCTAAGACCGGCTTAGTGCCGCGTTTGCCCACCGCGGTCCTTTCGACAGGACTCATGATACTCGCCTTCCTTAGCTTCTTCAGTGGAATGATTCTCGACACCGTCGTGCGTGGTCGCCGCGAGTTGCGGCGGCTTGCTTATTTGGCCCTGCAGCCCCCGGAATAAGAGTCTCGAGCTTTGCTCCGTAAGGACAGCTTTCTTCCAAAGACAGCTCCCAGGTTCAGGAGGCTGCCAAGATTGCGGCGCTAGAGCGATGCGCTTGCGTTTTCTCGCGCATGAGAGCTCGCGAATGATGCGGTTAGCCCCTCCTCAGGCGAGCGATAGTTTCGGCCAGTTCATCGGCGAAAAGAGACAGCAAGAGCCCAACCATCGGCACTGCGGGGACCAGATATCGCGAGATGTCGAGGGTGTGGACGCCGGCGGCGGTCACGATCGAAGCTGCCCACATCACGATCACGATACCTGCGCGCGTCAAGAACCCGGGGCACCGACGCCGCACAGCGGTCACCGTCCAAAATATGACGGCGATGACGAACGCGGTGGACAAGGCCCGATATAGATAGGCGGAGATGCCCGGGAGATCGGACAAGAGGCCGATCCGAACTGGTCCGCCTTGCAGATCGATCGGCTGGGCCGCCCGGCCGTGCCGCGCCATGATGTCGGACACGAGCGGCACGTCGTCGGTCGACACCGGTATGGCAGGGTCAAGTCCGTAGGGCGGCCACGCGACCGAGGCGCCATAAGCCATCTGACGGACGAACTTGCCCGCGTAAGCCAGCGGCCGGTCGCGCACGGCGGTCAGGAAGATACGCCGATAGGCCGCGGCCGCGCCGACGGCATTCCCGGCATCGCCGGCGATGTCTCGATCCAGCGCAGTGTCGAAGAGGCACGCGTCGCCGAAGAAGCCGAGCACCGGCCAGCGACCAGACTCCGTGGCGAAGTCGGCGGCAAGCCGCGCCATCGTGTCCTCAGTGCGGGCGCCCGCCGCCGACGCGATCTCGCGTCGCGCTGCATCGCTTCCGAGCACGATGTTCAGATGATTGCAGAACAGCGTCTTGGGGAGGAACACGACCGAGGCTTCGTCGGAGTTGGAAGCCCCGAGCCGGGAACCAGCAGCGAGGAGCCCGAGCGCGGCCGCAATAGACACGGCAATCACGGCAAAGCGCACGGATGTGTCTGGCCGGGCGAGGTTGACGCCCACCAGGACGGCGACGATTGGGACCAGGGCTCCCTGCGATCGGAAGCACACCGCGAGCGCCGCACACAGGATAGAAGCAGCGACCGTGCAGCACCGCGCCGCTTTGCCGACATAGCTTGCAACGAGCAATCCGGCCATTGCGAGATTGAGCAAGACCGCAAAAAGAAGCTCTGCGGTAACGACGTTCCTGAATAGCAGAAGACCCGGATACGTCGCCACGAGGATGATCGGCACGAGCCCAACGACGCTGCGCGTCGTCGCCTGGGCGGTTGCCGCCAGCGTCAGCACTAGGACTGCCCACGCCGCCTGCTGCACGCGCACCACTGTCCCAAGGTCGCCTCCGAACGCGAATATCACGGCCAAGAACGCCGGATAGCCCGGATCGCGCCCCCCCGCCACGGTGGGCCTTCCGGCCTCAAGCGTCCGAAATGCCGATTCCACGAAGGAAGCCGTGTCGCCCCAGATGACCGCGACCGCGGGCCTGAACGACACAACGATCACCACCAGCAGCGCTGCCCACGCGAGCACAACCCACTGGGCCGCGCCACCGCCCTGGCAGGCGGCTCCGCCCGTTGTACGCGCTCGAGGATCGCGGTCGGGCCGCATGATCGCCGTCCACACTGAAGTTCGAATTCCTACGACAAGTTGACGCCAACCAAGCCTCGCGCTCGTCCAGCTTGCGTCGATCAGGCTGTCCCTGTCGGAAACCCTAATCCGGCTGGTACGTGAGGTCGAATCGCGCAATGCTTTTGTCTCATGAGAGAAGCA
>NZ_JBBIAM010000255.1:0-4573 GCF_054185185.1 Bradyrhizobium sp. UFLA05-153 | reverse complement strand
GTGATGGGCTGCGATACCTTTCACCTCGTCGGCGTAGGCCTGGGATTGCGAGGCCTTCTTTTGGTAACCCAGGAGGAGGATCCGCATTTCCAAGATGTACTTCTCGTTGATCTTGTAGACAACCTCCCAAAATCACTAATCGCGCCGCCATCTCCCAGGCCGACACGTCGGGGGTAGGAACGAGATCAGCTTCTTGTGAAATTCCAGCGCTTGGCGCACATGGTGGTCTTGACGGTGAGCTTGCCTTTGGCCTCGACTCAGGCTTAGACTCGGACAGTTTGGCATCGAACTCGCGCACCGGGCTGGAAGGGTTCAAGACGACGATCGGCTCACGATCTCTCAGGCACGACCGGTTTTTTTTTCGTCAACACGATCATCCCGCAACCGTCGCTGCGATCAACAAGACTATCGCCGGCGCGAAAGCCGCGGGCATCGCGGTTTGCCTGGGCGTCAATTCTAGACCGGCGGAACCGCGCGGCCTCATCGCGCGCGGTGTCCGCGTCCTATTGGCGACGTCAGACGTTGAATTGCTGGCGGGTGGCGCATTGCGCGCGCTCGCGGCCAATCGCGAGGCGATCGGCCACTGAGGCCGCAGGCGTCGAGACGTCCACTCGGGCAACGGCGATCGTTGATGTACGTCGGCATATATCCTACACGATGAGGCTGAGGCCTCGAGGCAAGAAAGCTCCTGCACTTGCGAGATAATACGGTCCTTCAGGTGCGCGACCTTCGCGTTTACTATCACACTTCGTTAGGCGCCGTCCGGGCGGTCGACGGTGTGAGTTTCAACCTGCGCACGGGCGAGCGCCTGGGACTGGTTGGCGAGTCGGGGTCGGGAAAGTCCACCGTCGCAATGGCGCTCATGCGCCTGATCAAGCCGCCGGGCCGGATCGAGAGCGGCCAGGCGCTGTTCGAGGGGGCCGATCTCCTTGCGCTGCCGGAACAGGAGATGCGGCGTCTGCGCCTGGCGGCGATCGCGCTGGTTGCGCAGGGCGCGATGAATTCCCTCAATCCGGTGACCCGGGTGCGTCGCCAGTTCGCCGACGCGTTACGCGACCATGGCCAACGGCTATCGCGTTCGGCGCTGGACGCGCGGATCCGCGAACTGCTTTCGACAGTCGGGCTTGGATCGGAGGTCGCCGACAAATATCCGCACGAACTGAGTGGCGGGATGAAACAGCGGGTCGTGATCGCGATCGCCATCAGCCTCCGGGCGCGCGTGATCATCGCCGACGAGCCGACAAGCGCGCTCGACGTCGTGGTGCAACGGCAAGTCGTCGAGACCCTGCGGCGCGTCCAGGAAAAAATCGGCGCCTCGATCCTGCTCGTCGGCCACGACATGGGGTTGATGGCCCAGGTCGTCGACCGGTTAGGGGTCATGTACGCGGGCACGCTTGCCGAAGTTTGCGGCGTCCGGATGATCTTCCGCGAGCCCCTTCATCCCTATACCCAACTACTGATTGCGAGCCTGCCGACCCTGGAACGCAAGGGCGCCTTTCGGGGCATACCCGGTTTGCCCCCGTCGCTGCTCAATCGCCCCCGAGGCTGTTCCTTCCGCACGCGCTGCCCACATGCGATGCAGCGTTGCGAAGTCGACGCGCCAGTCTTGCGCGAGGTTCGCCCAGATCATTTCGTCGCGTGTCACCTTTATGAAGCGAGCGCGCCGCAATGCGCGTTGCAAACAGCCGTCGGGGCATGAAATGTCCACTTTACTCGAGGCGCGCTCTGTCACGAAAATCTATGGCGGAGGGATACGTGGACCGCGAATGATCGCGGTCGACGACTTTTCGCTCGCCATCGCCGACGAACCGCCGTCCATCACCGCCTTAGTCGGCGAAAGCGGCAGCGGCAAGACCACCCTGGCGCGCCTGCTACTAGGCCTTATCGAACCCAGCGTAGGCGCGGTGCTTTACAAGGGCGCGGACCTTCGCAGGCTTTCGAGTACCCATCTCAGATCCTTTCGCCGCGACGTCCAAGTGATCTTCCAGGATCCGTTTGAAGCCTACAACCCGTTCTATCGGGTCGACCATGTCCTCGAAACTCCGGTTCTGAACTTCGGGCTTGCGGGCTCCCGGCACGAGGCGAGGCGCATGATTGAGGAGACCTTGCGAGCCGTCGGCCTACGGCCAGAGGAGACGCTCGGACGCTATCCCCACCAGTTGAGCGGGGGTCAGCGGCAGCGGATCATGGTGGCGCGCGCTTTGCTGATCCGCCCGCGCGTCATCATCGCCGACGAGCCGGTGTCGATGGTGGACGCTTCGCTCAGAGCCACGATCCTGACGAGCCTGCGCGAGCTTCACGACAAATTCGGGATTTCGCTGATCTACATCACGCACGATCTGACCACCGCGTATCAGGTCAGCCACAACGTCATCGTGCTCTATCGCGGCCTGGTCGCCGAAGCCGGCGACGTCGAGAAGGTCGTGGGCGACCCCAAACACCCCTACACGCGCTTGCTGATCGGCTCGATCCCCTACCCCGACCCCAATCGTGCTTGGAAAGGCGAGGAGGCCCCGTCGGCGGAGGGCGTGGGGGCCTCGGAGCATAGCTGCCGTTTCGCGCCGCGCTGCCCCTCGGCGATGGCGGTCTGCCGCGAAAACGCGCCGCCGATGTTTCGCACGGATCGGTATCGCGCCGCCGCCTGTTTCCTTTACCGCCAAGAAGATGTCGTGCCGGGGGCCGATATCGGCGAGATCATGATTCCCAGCGATAGCCCAAGTCTTGCCCAACCGCCCACCGAAGCGGCGGCGGAACTCAGACCTGACGCCTAACGCGCGGGTTGGCAATCTCGTCCAGTCCGATCGAGATCAGAAACAGCGCGATGAACAGGATGCCGACGACGATGATCGGCGCCAGCCACCACCACCACCAACCATTAATCACCGCGCCGGTGAAGTTGACCCAGTAAAGCGTCATACCAAGCGTCGGCGCCTCGAAGACGCCGAGGCCGAGCACATCGAGCCCGATCGAGGCAAGAATCGCAGCGGATACCGATCCGACGAGCGAGGCCATGAGATAGGGCAGCAAATTCGGCATCAGCTCCTTCACGATGATTCCCGGCCCGCTAGTGCCCGAGAGCCGCGCGATTTGCACATAGGCCCGCTCTCTCAGGGTGAGAACCTGGGACCGGATGGTTCGCGCAGGGTAAAGCCAAGCGAGCGAGGCGATGACGAGCGCCATCACATTGACCGTCATACCCTGTCGGAGCGTGAGCGCCACCACAATCAGAATCATGAGATTGGGCACGGTCAGTCCGATGTCGACGATGCTGCGCAAGATGCTGTCGACCCAGCCCCCGTAATATGCCGCCACGAACGCAATCGCCGCGCCGATGCCGACGCCGAGAATTCCGGCGATGAGTCCGATTCGGAGCGTCAGCAAGGTGCCCGTCGTGATCACTGCGAACAGGTCGCGGCCCTGGCGGTCGCTGCCAAAAGGCAGCGCCCAGGACGGTGGCTGCAAAACGCGCGCCGATAGCGGGCGCGCATTTTGCGGGTCCACGAGCAACCCGCCGATCACGGCAAAAGCGATCATGCCCAAGAGAAGCGCGAACCCAACGCTCAGCTCCCTGTTACGGGCGAGATAGTTCACCAACGTCAGGCCCATGTATGACGACCGTTGTTCGGCGGATTCAAGGATGAGCTCCCATCACACGTTTCTATGGACGATGCGCGGATCGAGCAGCGAATAGGTCAAGTCGAGAATCAGCGTCGCAAGGCCGATCGCAACGATCACCAGGAAGACAATTCCTTGCACGAGGAAAAAATCGGAGCCTCGGATGCCCTGGAAAAGCAACGTGCCGATGCCGGGATAGCCGAACACGATCTCGACGAGTACAGCGCCGGATACGAGCTGCCCGAGCGATAGCGCAAGCGCCGTCGCTTGTGGAAGTATCGCGTTGCGCATGCCGTAGTCGACGAATAGGGTGCGATCCGAGAGGCCTTTCGCTTCGGCAAAGGTGACGTAGTCCTCGCCTTGCGTCGTCACCATCATCGCCCGCATGCCGAGCGCCCAGCCGCCGAGCGAACCTAGGATGATTGTGGTCGCCGGGAGAACGGCGTGGTAGGCGACGTCGAGGCCAAACGACCAGCTCCATTGCGGAATCGCTCCGGCAGTGTAGCCGCCGTAGAGCGGCGTCAACTGCAGGCTGAAGCCGACGACGTACATGAGAATCAAACCCAGCAGGAAAAACGGGATCGCGCTCATCGCAAGCAGCGGCGGCATAATCGCCGTCAGCCAACGCGGCGCGCGCGGCCAGGCTTGGAAGGCCCCCAGAACGTTGCCGATGACGAACGAAATCAGCGTCGTCCCCGTGATCAAACAAACCGTCCAGGGCAGTCCTTCCAACATCATGTCGCTGACTTTCCGAGGATAGTTGGCGATGGAATAGCCAAAATCGAACCGGGTCATGTCGACGAGATAGGTGAGATACTGCTTCCAGAGAGGCTTATCGATGCCAAATTTCGACTGATACTCCTTGACCATGTCCTGCATGCCGGCGTGCAGATTGCCGCCGAGGGCGGCCATCTGCATCACCTTCTGGGCAACGGGATTATCCCCCGCGATGCGCGGC
>NZ_JBBIAM010000254.1:0-4590 GCF_054185185.1 Bradyrhizobium sp. UFLA05-153 | reverse complement strand
TGACCTCGGCCGCGATCTGCTTGCCGGTGTGGCGCTGCCGGCGCAACGTCTCGATGACGGTGCACGTGGCAACAGGGTCACCGCTCAAGCACTTTGCGTACGATCTGCGCCAAATCGCTCGTCGTCAAACGCTGCCAGGTTACCAACTCGTCATCAGCTGCGATCCACGCGGCACCGAACGACTGAACTTTGCGCCCGCTCTCGTCGATCCTTTCGCGGGACGACCGCGTGAGCACGACACCCGTAAGCCGGGGGATAAGCTGTGAATCAACTCGTGCTATCGGGGACCAAGACTCTCGTGCCATCGGGGACGGGATCCTCGTGCTATCAGGGACCAAAATCCTGGCAAACACCTTGCTACGCAAGGATTTCCCGCTCTCTTAACTTTCCTAACTTGGAATCCTTCGGATTCCTTCTAACGGACCCGGGCATCCCGCGTGTCGGTGCACAAGGTCTTGCGAACTGGTGCCGGGCTTTGTGCACCGGCTCCCCAATTCGCGAGCTGGAGCAGCTTGCCTGGAGGCAGGACACATGGGGTTGCGTCCCCGTCCTGGCCGACGTCAGTACGGTTCGGCGATGTATCGAATGCATTGCGATAGCCCACGCACACCGCCTTCCTTCGCGGCGAAACGGAGCTGCGACATGAACGACCTCACGACCGTCGAGCTCATGTGGGTCGAAAAGCGCATCGAGAACCGGATTCGGTTCGGCCATCCAGCACGCGAACAGATCATTGACCGTCATCGCCGCGTCCTCTCGTTCGCACCCGGCAGCATGTTTGCGTTCGTCCGTTGGACCTCCAACGACTTCGGCACGGTGCTATCACGCGTCGATATTTTGCGCGCGGCGGAGCAAGGTCGGCGCTACTCGACCGTCCCTTGGATCAGTCCCGGCGGCGAGAGCCTGCTCCGATTATCCGGCTGGCCGAGGGTCGAACGCGTCCTGCAACTCATTGACGCGGTTGAGGCGCTCGGCATCGATCCCGCTGAGGCCGCCCCCGACTATTGGCATCACGTGCACAACCGCCTGTCGGTCAACGAAACGCCGCGAGGCTACACGCGCGCTCGTCACCAGGCATGGCTGCATCGGCGGAGGGGAGGGTCATGACCGGCCGGATGTGCACAATCGCCATGACTCTCGGAGCTGTAGCCCTTGTGCTCTTCACGATCGATGAGACTCCTCCATCCTACATCTGGAACGTCTCAGACAGCGTCCCGCTCGGTCTGTACCATTTGCAACCGGTCGAGCAGCTGACCGTCACCGAACTGGTGGCGATTCAGCCGCCAGAGCCGCTTGCGAGTTTTCTCGACTTGATTGGCTATCTGCCAAGCGGCGTGCCCATGCTCAAGCGAGTCCTAGCATTGCCGGGACAGACCGTCTGCAGAAGCGGGCTCACGATCGCGGTGGATGGTATCGAGCTGGGAAACGCGCGCGAGCGCGACAGTCGTGGCCGGCCGTTGCCAGCCTGGCACGGATGCCGCGTCATCGGCGCCGACGAGCTCTTCGTCATGAATTGGCAGTCGGTCGACTCCCTCGACGGTCGGTATTTCGGTCCCATCCCAGCATCTGCGGTGATTGGCCACGCGCTTCCAGTCTGGACGGAGGAGGAGTGAGCATGCCGATCTCGCTTCGTCCAGTTGCACCTCTTCCCTTTGGCCGCTCGCGACACCGTTCCTCCATCCCCGCCAATTCCTTGAAGCCGAGCGCGTATACCCGCGCTTCGGAGCGGCGGCGGGGCCGATACTTCTGTGCGATGTGCTGGGCAGCCGCGACTGTAGCCACACGACTCACCTCGCTCACGTTTGTCGTCGGCCTTATCGCCGCGTTGCTGACAGTCGAATCGACCTCACAGGCGACAGGCGAAAGCCTGCCGGCTGTGCCTTCGCTGAAGATCCTACCGATCGTCCAATATGCGCCATTTGTGTCCAAGGCGTCCCGTCGGTTTGCGATCCCGGAACACTGGATCCGCACCGTAGTGAAGGTTGAAAGCGGTGGTAATGCGCAAGCGGTATCGCCTCGGGGTGCGCTTGGCTTGATGCAAATTATGCCTTCGACCTGGATCGAACTCAGCGTCCGCTATGAGCTGGGACTCGATCCTTTCGATCCCCGCGACAACATTCTGGCAGGGGCCGCGTATCTACGCAAGATGCTCGATCGCTTCGGATCGGAGGGATTCCTTGCAGCCTACAACGTGGGTCCTGGCCGATACGAGCAGTTCTTGGCGACAGGCCGTCGGCTGCCCAAGGAGGCGCTGACCTACGTCCGAGCCATCGAATCCGAGATCGGTATCGGGCGCGACGGATCCCTGACTTCGTTAAGCGGACGCTCTGCTTCTCGGCTGCAAGATGTGGCCGCCGTATCGCCGCCGACAAGCTCTTTCGTAGGCAGTGGCTTGGCGGCGGTTTCTGCGTTGATACCGCGTGCGACGGGCCTGTTCGTGCAGTCCTCAAACGCTGGATCATCGCGATGACAGCAATCGCACGCTGTCGCAGGCTCTCGCATGTTATCGTTGGTTCGGAAGTCGGAGGGAGGAAGCGGGCGATAGCCGACCGTAAGCGTCCGAAGCTTGCACTTAATCAGGCATTGACATGATCTTCGCGGACCCACGCCCACGGCAGCAATTCGTCGAGACGGTTGACGGGATGTCCGTCGACCATCCGCTGCAGCACGTCACGCAGATAGATGTAGGGCTCGACGTCGTTGAGTTTGCAGGTCGCGATCAGCGAGCAGGCGACAGCCCAGCGGCGCCCGCCGCCGTCGCTGCCGGCGAACAGGTGGTTCTTGCGGCCAAGCGCCACAGGCCTGATCGCGCGTTCGACCGGGTTGGTGTGTGTGCCTTGCCAAGGCGCACTGTTCTCCCTGGTGAAAATCCAGGCCGGCAAACTCTCGCTCCAGCCGGAAGTACTCGGAGCGGGTCAGGAGGCGACGAATGACCTGAAGCACTCTGAGAAACGGCCCCTTTTGGGGGCCATCGGTCCGCGCGGGCCGCAACTTGCGAGTGAACACTGAGCAGGCTCCGAAAGCGTCATCGTGGGAGCCGACCCGCCATTCTAACGGGGAAGGCCGGCGTCCGGGGGGAAGCGAGCGAGAAAAGCACCCCAGGATCCCACCGGAGTAGTGGTGGCAGCACGCGCGGGACATGGACAGTGGGCAACAAGGGAAGTCTGCTGCCGACGAAGGATGATGAGTCCGGACAACGACGAACCCGTGAGGGCCAGCGTCGGCGGCGGCAGATGGCGGATGGGTCCGTATTACCTATGACACCGGGTAACGCCGGACGAGGGAAGGGGCCCTGACTTGTCTCAAGCGAGAACGAAGCGGAGAGCACGGCGATTGACGATGAGTCTAGCAACACCGGATATAAGCGTTCAGAAGCTGCAGAGCTCGCTACAGGCGAAAGCTAAGACCGAACCGGCATACCGCTTCTACTCCCTGTGGGACAAAATCTGCCGATCGGATGTCATGGAAGAAGCTTACCAAAGGTGTCGTGAAAACGACGGCTCCCCCGGGGTGGACGGCATAACATTCGAACAGATTGAAACCGAGGGACAAGAGCGATGGCTGGAAAGTATCAGACAGGAGCTGAAGGACGGCACCTACCATCCCAAGCCCCTTCTGAGAGTATGGATACCAAAGAGCAATGGCGGACGCCGACCACTCGGAATTCCGTGTATTCGTGACAGAGTCGTCATGATGGCCACGGTCTTAGTGATCGGTCCCATCTTCGACGCGGACCTGCTGGACAACCAGTATGGATTTCGCCCGAAGCTGGACGCCAAGATGGCCGTGCGCCGCGTGTTTTGGCACATCAAGGACCGGGGACGCCGCGAGGTAGTCGATGCAGATCTACGCGACTATTTTACGTCGATTCCACACGGCCCGCTGATGCGATGCCTAACACGACGGATCGCCGACGGACGACTCCTCTCGACCATAAAAGGCTGGTTGACAGCTCCGGTGGTCGAACGGAGCGGAAGACGGACGATACGGACGGCAGATGCGCGCAAGTTTAAGAAAGGGACCCCGCAAGGCTCTCCCCTGAGTCCCTTGCTGGCGAACATCTACTTTCGACGCTTTCTGCTGGCCTGGCGCGACCACGGACACCAAGAACAACTCGACGCCTACGTCGTCAACTATGCCGACGATCTCGTGATCTGCTGCCGCCCCGGTCAAGCCGAGGCGGCGAGGAAGCGAATGACGGTACTGATGAACAGGCTCGGGCTGGAGGTGAACGAGACCAAGACCCGCATCGCTCTGTTGCCGACGGAACGATTTACGTTCCTGGGCTACACGATCGGGCGGTTCTACGGAAAGGACGGACAAGCCTTCATCGGCACGCGTCCGTCCAAGAAAGCGGTCATGAGATTGCTCCGACGAATCCACGAACGCACGACGCCACAGTGGTACCCGGACACACCGGAGAACACAGTCGTCGTCATCAGTCGCCTTCTTCGGGGCTGGTGCGGCTACTTCGACCAAGGTCCTGTCATGAAGACCTATGACTTCATCAGGAAATACGTCGATCGGCGTCTGCGGCACTGGTTGATACAACGAGCAGGAAAACGTGGCAGGGGCTTCAAAGAGTATCCG
>NZ_JBBIAM010000253.1:0-4644 GCF_054185185.1 Bradyrhizobium sp. UFLA05-153 | reverse complement strand
CGGCGTGCAGATTGCCGCCGAGGGCGGCCATCTGCATCACCTTCTGGGCAACGGGATTATCCCCCGCGATGCGCGGCAGGAAGAAATTGAGTGTGGCCGCGAGCCAGACGATCAAGAAGAAGATTCCGACCCGCTTGGCGAGATAGTAGACAGCCAATCCTCACCTCTTCGCGCAAAGCGACCGGTTACCGCATCTTCAGAGCCTCGTCACGTCGTCGCTTCGAGTTTATGTAGTACAAGCGCAAACGTCGAGTGGAAGAACGCTGGATTGACGTAAGGGTTGTCTTTGGTTGGATAGCCCTTCCAATAGGTCAGGTTCATCGGCAGCCGGTGATAGAACTGCATGAGCTGCACATCGGGCAGTTCCGGCAACCAGATGGCCATCGCCTTCAGCCAAAGCTCCTTCATCTTCGCCGTGTCTTCCGGCGAGGTCACGAAAACCTCGTCGACGATCTTGTCGTAATCGGCGTTCTTCCAGCGTGCGAGATTGACGAGATGCCCGCCCGGAATCGCCTCGGACGAAGATTGGTAAAGCCGAAGCGTCTCGAAGGGATCGCGCACGCTTCCGCCGTGACCGAAAATGGCCGCGTTGTAGTCGCCTGCAAAATAGCGGGTGAACATGTCCGGCGGCTGGCTATAGGTCGCATTGATCCCATGCCGCTTCAACAACTCGACCAGCACCGGGCCGACCGACGGGAAATCGAAGAAGCTGATGATTTCCATCGAAAACGGCTTGCCAGCAGGATCGACATACATGCCCGAGCCGTCCTTCTTCCAGCCGAGTTCGGCAAGCAATGCGGCGCCCTTCGCTGGGTTGAATTCGTTGGTCGGATATTTATCGAGCAGAGGCTTGGCGTAGTCGAAATACGGCTGCAACCCCTTGTAAACCGAACCGTCCGGCATCGGCAGCGGCGAAAGGCTCGAAGACCCGCCCCAACCGACGTCTATCAGCGTCTGCCGATCAATCAGATAGCTGATCGCCCAACGGAACTTCGGATTGTTGTAGGGGGGCCGCTCGTTGTTGAGATAGAGCGAAGTCGGCCACCAGTCACAATTGCCGAAGGGAAGCTCGCGGCCCGTAAAGGTGATGATGTTGGGATTGCCTTTGAAAACGGTCGGGAACGTCGCGACTTGCAATCCGGTCGAGAAATCGACTGCATTCGAGATGAGTCCCTGAGCGAGTTGCTGCTCACCCGTGTCCGGGAGAAGCACGATGCGCTCGACCGCCGGCAACTTGCCGACGCCGGCCGCCACGCCCCACCACGAATCCCTCCGGTCGACCACCTTCTGGGTCGGCGAGACATTCACGACCTTCCAGGGGCCAGTCGTGACGGGCAGGCCCTTCTCGAGATCGAAAGCGGTAAATTTCTGCCAGTCCTGCCCCTTGAAGATGTGTTTGGGAACGATGTGCAGGCCGATATCGTATTTGTAGGAGAGCATGTGGAAGAAGAAACGCGGCGCCGGCACCTTGAACTTGATTAGCGTCGTGTTGGGGTCGACCACGGTGGCGGATTCCAGCACTTCTTGAACGTCCTTGCCCCATTTCACCTTGCCGCCGAGTTCGTTAAGGGTGTTGAGGGAATAGGCGACGTCCTCTGCGGAAAACGGCTTGCCGTCGCTCCAGGTGATCCCTGATCGGGTCTTGACCGTCAGCTCTTTGTAGTCGGGACTGTATTTGTAGCTCTCTGCGAGCCACATGATCGTCTTGTCGGCAAAGGCGCTGTAGAAGGCGAGCGGCTCATAGATGATGTTGCCTCCGAGCTGTGGATTTGAGCCGATGACATATGGACTCCAAAGCTCGGCCTCGGTGTGCTTGCCGTCGGTACCGCCGCGAACCGTAACCAAGGTCCGGTTGCGGGGAACGTCCTTGAGTTCGCCAGCGGCGATCGCTTGCCTGACGGCCAGCAAGCCTGCCGGCAAGGATAACGCACCGGCAAAAGCGACGGTCGATAGCATGAAGTCGCGGCGCGTGGGCTCGAGGCCCCAAATGTGGCTTTCCATCCCTATCCCCTTTGTTTGCGGCTACCAAACCTGGCCCGACATCGACCAAGTCCAGGAGTCCGCCCGCCTATCACGTTGCGGTTGGCAAGACCCGCCTCACGATCAACAAAGCAAGCAATCTGTGCAAAGCCTACGGCAGTTTCAAAAGACGGTCAATTTTGATGCAGCGCCACAAGTGCTGAGCGGACTTCAACTGTCGAGCTCGACGTCGGCGCCACATCTCGTTCCCGCTGGCATGCTGCGCAGGCGGCAGCGACTGCGGGATCGGCGCGCATGCAAGCGGCATGGGGCCAAGCTCACTGCCGATCGCATCACTTTTCAAGCGCTTGATGCCAGCATCACCGCGATTGCGTCGGACGAGGCGTCTGCCGCTGGCGGCAATCCGACGATTTCTTGTTTCGACGAGTTTTGGGGTTACACCAGCGAGCGCTCGCGCCGATTGTGGGACGAAAGGATCACCTCGCCCGCGCGCAAGATCAGCTGCCGGCTCACGACGAGCTACGCCGGCTTCAGCGGTGAGAGCACGCTGCTCCGCCCGGGGGTCGATGACAACTCCGCGCCCGGCGCGCGGCGCGGGCATCAGCGCATGCGCGTTTATCGGCGAACCGTGGCTGACATTCGGCTGCGCGGCATGCGGATTGCGGGGTGCGTGGCCGGCGCGCCGAAAATGCGCGGTGCTTCATGCGCTTTGGCCGAGGCGGCTGCATGCGAGCCGGCGCCATCGGCTGCACGCGAAGCCAACCTGCCGATCCACCGAGCCAGAGCGCCCGCTGGTCCCCACCCTCAAGCAATTCCGCAAGATCCTTCGGCCGCATCGGGCTCTGCAAGGGAACGTCCGACCCGAGCGCGCCGAACGACAGACTCGTCTCGTGTCCGCCTTTGCGCGCGGTCGCCGCTGGCTCGACGAACTCAGCTCAGGCCCAGCAACCGACGCGCAACAATTGGCCCGCGTTCAAATCGGGGCTCACGTTGCGCGCTTGAAAATAGTCGTTGCTGCCCCACCGGCCGACACGTGCTGCTCTTTAAAGACCAACTCATCCCTAATGATGGCAAAGGAGCGCTTGTTGTTCTTGCCCTCCCAATTTGCACGTTCTTTCCATCGTTGCGCTCTATTGAGGATGAGCCGCTGCTTACCTCCTTACACATGTGGCTTCTTGGGACGGCTTTCCTTCGCTTCTTTCTCAGTCAACAGCTGGCGGATCGTCTCGCGCTTGTGCTCGTCGGTCTCCTCTTCGAGGAGCTTCCGATACCGTCGGATGTTCTCGTTGTGGATGTACCTTTCCATAGAGCCAACCTCCCACGTTGAGAGGTATTATAGTCCGAACAAAACTTAACGCATGTAATTCTTGAGCGCTCGGGCTCCCCGCGACGAACTAGGATAGGCTTAGATTTCGGTCGCGTGTCACCCCTTATTCGGGATACGTCCTGACCGAAGCGATCCTGCCGCAAGGTGAGCACTTGTAAATGCGGACGGCGGGCGAATTCGATACCGCTGGCAACTCACCTACGAGCGACATTTCACGGGAGCATTTCTCACAAGCCGGGCACGGCGCAGCTTCATTGGAGCGTGTCATATAGGATCAATCACTTAAGTGCAGCTATCGTGGGGCTGCCAAAAACAATCGGAAGAGGTAGGCGAGCGCTGTCGAGGCTTCCTATCCAACTGCGTTGGATAGGCTGACAAGGCCGGCGTCAATCGCAGCGATGTCAATTTCAATCTGTTCGATCGAGCGACTACAGTCAAAGCCCCTCCCGGATTTCAGATCGACCGCAAGTCGCCGCCTATGCATTCTTAGGTCCTCTAGGGACTGGCGATCTCCTAACCGAGCATAGCCATCGACGATCAATTCGATTGCACTGGACATCACAGACCTACTCAAAAAAATTTGGAAAACAAACGCGCCGATCCTAGCTGGCACGCCGGTGAGTAGTCAAACAGGACTGTCGTGGCTTCTGCCGGAAAGTCCTATCGGCACGACTCCTAGCGTGTCGTCCGGATGGCATCACTGTTGCGCCGTTTGAGCGAGGCGAGATCGGTCCCGATCTCTTCCGAGCAGCCTGCCGGATGGGATTGGTGCCAAGCGCCTCGATCGGCCTTACCGCGGCGGGCGGCAGAAGTTCTGGATTAAGGTCAAGTACCGACAGCATCTTGCAATGGAGCGCGAGCTGTAAACCCCAAGACAGGCTGTGCTGCCTCGTTTGAGCTAACCGCATTGCATTCTTCGAAGTAGGACGACAGCGCAAGCTCAGCTAGGTACTCCCAGTGTTCTGCTTCGGCGAGGAGCTTCCATTTGTTCATGCTGTTGTACGCGGCCTGTTGACGGCACAGCGAACCCATTGCGCGTAAGCGTCGCACCTTCTCCACTGCGAACCTCCCTTTGGGCTTTGTTTTTCACATGCCCGTTGTTAGTGCGGTCGGAGTTAAGTCTCGCAGATTGAAACGAGGAGTGATAGTCCGGTGTTTGACTGGGCCAAATGATGACAGCGCAATCGTCTGACTTTTTGTTCTTGATTACATCGGCTCGAAACATTGACGGGATCGAAAAGCGCAGCACAGAATGAAGGCGCACTTGAAAGACCGACTTCGCGATATCCAGACCGATTGTCGAAATTGACTGCATAGGCTGCTCCTCCGAATCGTGG
>NZ_JBBIAM010000252.1:0-4644 GCF_054185185.1 Bradyrhizobium sp. UFLA05-153 | reverse complement strand
GGAGCTTCAAGGTTGCCCGTATGGCAAAGAGCTATCACCGAATTTCGAGGTGATTTCAGTCCGCCTTTGGCTGGCGGGCTTTGATACGCCGGAAAAGGGAACCCTTGCACGTTGCGATGATGAAAGGCGACGTGCTGATCTCGCCAGCAGTCGGCTACAGGATCTAATTGCATCACGCGGAGCAAAGTTGGAGCGCGTGGCATACGCCTGCAAGCCCGGCCTAGAGGAAACAAAGCTTTGTAACTACGGACGCCGGTGTGGAGTGCTGACCGTCGGCGGGCGCAACGTCAGCCAGATCTTAATCGGCGAGGGACTGGCGCACCCTTACGTCTGCGGCGCAACGAGCTGTCCACCGCGCAGATCGTGGTGTGGTTAGACATTTCCATTCGCAAATGCGAAATCGGGAAAAAGCGGCAATTGGTTGAACCTTCGCCTAGTACAATCAGACTGATTGGTACCGGGATTTTTGCATCATCCCCACCCGGGGCTGGAACGCCGCCGTCCGCGATACATTTAAGCGGGCGGCGTTTTTGCTTCTATCTGTAAATGAGGAGCGGCCCCGGCGCTCGGGGCTGGCAGAAACGCCAGGGCCGTCCACATGCACGGCCGCCGCCGTTCGCACCGAAATCACTATGTCGGGAAAGATAGGCAAGAACGAGACGTCTTAATCTGCTTCTGCGGATGTAAGCAACACCGCATGCAGGCGAGCGAGAGTTGACACGTTTTGTTCTTTTACAACCGACAAAGCACATTCAGGTTGTGTGCGCTGAGAACCAAAGAAGATCGAACGGGGGCTTGTTATCAGTTGGTTGGTTCTGTCTTCAAAAGCCGCACATAGGTTCGACTCTCGTGCAGCTCGAGCCAGCCACGCTCGACTGCTACCTTGATGCCGGCGCCGAACTCCGGGCCGGTGGCTTTAGGCGAGTAGAAGCATGGCGCGTTGATCTTCTCGATGTGGATGCGACCGTCGTGCACTGGTTCGATCCCGGCGGCGAGCTCGACGAGCTTGCGCGCTGCGGCTTCTGGGTTGGCGAAGGGACGTTCGGCGGTGAGCTTCATGAACCAGCTGTAGCGCGATTCGGGCCTTCCTCGATCATGGGCTGGGTTGCATATTCTTCCCGATGACAAAGAGTAGGAACCAATTCTAAGTCACCTGCATCGCCCGGCCGTAAGCCGAGCGACGGGGACAGGTTGGATGGAATGGTACGGGGCTAATTTGCTCGGGCCCGATGGGCAAGTTACGAGCCGGATCGATATCCTTTGTGCGGACGAAAAAACGGCGAGAGAGCGGGCATGGCAACTCGCGTATGATTGCGCCGTTGAGCTTTGGCAGGGGGATCGACTGATCGCGAAATATCCAGCCCGACAGTGAACGGACTTCATCGGTAGTCCATCGGGGACGTTGAGGGCTTATTCCAATTAAAGTCCGGCCGGATGTCCGCGCCGCGTCTGCCGCAAGCTCGGCAGACGAAGCGCGGCTCGATGTCAGAAAGGCGCAGTTTGTCGGGCCAGCGATCGGCGCTTACGGCGATGGAATGACCACACCGGTAGTCCGCGCAATAGACCAGGACGCGACGGACGCCCATCTCGCGCATCTGGCCGAATGTGATCATGACCGGGCGGTGTGGGGTTCTCGTAGCGGACAGATCTACGCATGCCGCGATCAAAGCGATCTTTCTAGGTACCTCGCAAATTATCAATCCCTTGGGCCTTGTGACGCGCGAGAGGTCCTGTACGTCGTGGGTGTCAAATGGTGCCGGCCGGCGGGCAACGCACGCCCAACGGCTGATGCAGCGACTGTCTACATCCTCGGGTCATTGCATGCGGGCAAATTACTGCGACAGTGCTTTGGACACAAAAATTGCTAAGCCAGCGTCGCTACCGGGCAGACTGCTCCCGATGAGTGACGCTAGATACAGTTGCGTTCGGAAAGAATTGAGATCGCCAGTGAACTAATTCACATATCGCGTCGCTGACTTAGAACTAAGGTCACGACGCAATTCGTGGTGGGAATATCTCTCTAATCCAAGTGGGGTATTGTCATGAAAAATCGGTTCTCGATCGCGACCGTGATTGCCTCCGTAGCAGGTGCGACGACCCATCAAGCTGGCGCGTGCACCTTGCGCTTTCCGGCTTTCGAAGTGACGGGCTTCCCGATCTCGCGGCACCAAGTTGCAGTGCTGGGAGGGGCCCAAGTTGAGGAGAGTTCGGCTACGCCAAAGCTAATGTTGGCTGGCATGCCCGCTTCTCCTCATCAGATCGCAGTTCTGACACCCCGCCCAAAACCAAGGATAGTTGAGGCATCGGCGGATTTGAGCCAACTCACCGTAGGCCTAGCGAATCCTAGTTCGCAGAGTAGCAGCGGAGAGATGTGTGTGCCTGACTGATTTTGTAGGCCCATTGCTGTACCTTGCGCGACCCGCCTTCGGGCGGGTCTCTTTTGGAGTGAAGCCTGCAACCAAAGTCCAACGGCTCGGTGTGGCGAGGTTGCCAGATCTTCATCGGTATCCCATAGTGGGACCACGGGCTTATTCCAGTTGAAGTCCGGCCGGACATCCGCGCCGAGGCGACCGCAGGCGGAGCAGACAAAGCGCTCCTCGACATCTGATAGCCGCACATCATCCCGCCAGCGATCGGCGCTCATGGTTACGTTGTGGCCGCAACGGTAGTCGGCGCAATAGATCAGGAGGCCGCGCACGCCCATCTCGCGCATGTCGCCGAACGTGATCTTGATCGGGGGGTGACCGGGCGGTGTACGGTTCTCGCGGCGGACATGCTTGGGCATCCCGCCATGAAAGCGACCTCCCAGGCACCTCGCAAATTATCGATTCCT
Source organism: Bradyrhizobium sp. UFLA05-153 (assembly GCF_054185185.1). Classification (NCBI taxonomy): domain Bacteria; kingdom Pseudomonadati; phylum Pseudomonadota; class Alphaproteobacteria; order Hyphomicrobiales; family Nitrobacteraceae; genus Bradyrhizobium; species Bradyrhizobium sp. UFLA05-153. The sequence continues at coordinate 1,811 of NZ_JBBIAM010000252.1, read as the reverse complement.
AGCGGCTCAGAAGGGCAGCAAGCTACTGCACATCGTGGGTATGGAAAGATTGCCGCTAATTGAGATCTGCCTAATCGCCCCAGTTCTCGCCGCACTGAGTGCAATGAAACAGGCGCATAGTCTTTCCGGTTTTGGCGTCTAGCGTCGAGGCAATCAGCTGGGGTGATGAAGAGCAGGACGGACAACGCACACCGTGATCCTGTGTCTGCTGGGGAGGCAACTGGTCCTGGTCCTTTTCGGCCATTGCTCAACGCCTTCAACTGAAGGCTTAAGTCCAAAAGTGAACATTCGTTCCGGGTCAGTCCTTATCCGAGAAACACAAAATCCACTGCGTGAAGGTGTTACGGGTGGCGGTCAGGTCTTCGCCCTTTGGTCGCACCGCGGCGCCAATCGCACGACAAGCGCAGCCGCCAGCGGCTGGCAGCACATGCCCGCCGGCTCAGGCGGTAAGATTTGCGCCTCTGCTGTCAGTGAAACGCGCCCCGCGGTCATCTCGCGGGGCGCAACCTATTGGTGAACCGAAAATTACGCTACCTCAGTAGCGCTCTTTCGGATTGATGGGCCATGCCTTCAGGCCGTAATCGAACGCGTCGAGTACGGTACCGTTAGGCAGACGGCGATATCGACGAAAAATCACGCCTTTTGAGTGTTTCTGGGGACTCCGCTTGACCATTGGTCATTCTCCTTTCTCCGACGGGTGTTGCGACGGCGGCGAAAGGCGAGTCACAATCGGGGTCTCCCAACACCGACTTACTGCCATTCACCTTGTCGACCGTTTCTCCGAACCGCGTCGGCAATTCGAAGACGGAGAGAGCCGACCGCCATTCCTCAATGGCGCGTCGGTTCTTTCAGTTTAAGCGTTAGCCGATGCTAGAACAGCGCACCGGTGATGCATTCGTTAAGGAACCTATCCCGACTCTTAATGCCTTCGGGATATGTACGGCATCACGAAGTGGCGACCTTGAACACCGGATGATTCCGGTGTGGAACAGTTGCTTCAATCAGTCGACGCAAAGGATGGCGAAGCGAGGGCACCCGTTCCTCTATGAGGTCTTGGCTGTGTCGCGAGCGCCGGCCTTCTGCTTTCAGGCCCGGCCAAACTACCCGTTCCCCGATCAGTTCGACAGCAGCGATTCACCCTTATTCATCGTTCTGAAAAACCGGGGGATAGGATTAGTGCGGCCCGCATCCGAAGCTTGATCGAATCGTCCCGCGCTGGCCGGCTGAGGCCGCGCTGGAGACAAATATGCGGCGGGAAGACTGGGACCGGCTCGAGACTGAACGCTACAACAAGCGGAGTATGAGGAGAGCGATTTTCCTCAGCGCCCTTATCGTGGTTCTTGCGATCTTGTGGTTTCAGGCGCAGCGCTGACCTTGCCGGTCCCAGCGCAGGCCGGGCACGGCCGGTAGAGGATCTTGCGCGCCGGATAGGGTGACGTCATCCGGGGCTCATTGCCCGAGCCGAAGCACTCCGGGCAGACTTTGACTTGGTCGCTCATTTCGGTTCTCCGCTTCGAGGCGGTATTGCCTCGCGACGGATCGAGCACCGGCACCGACTCAACAACGCACCAACTGGTTCGCGCACGCGCGGAAATCGGTCAGGTTCTATTGGGACAACCTTGTCTCACGCCTGTCCCTGTCGGAAACCCTAATCCGGCTGGTACGTGAGGTCGAATCGCGCAATGCTTTTGTCTCATGAGAGAAGCTTACAGCCTGGTCTGGTCGGTGCTGGTTCTATTGTTCCGGTCGCGGGTCTCGTTGGAAGCTGAGATCCTGATCCTTCGTCATCAACTTAACATCCAGCGACGGCA
>NZ_JBBIAM010000251.1:0-4669 GCF_054185185.1 Bradyrhizobium sp. UFLA05-153 | reverse complement strand
GTTCAGGCGAAATCGGATGGTTGGCATTGACGGACGACGACCTCAGGACCTGTCGAATTTCTTGACGACATCGGCCCATTTGACGATATCGCCGCGCAGGAATTTTTCGAACTCGTCTGGCGTCATCGCCATCGGCACGGCACCCTGTTCCTTCCATAGCTTGACGATGTCGGGCCGTTTCACCAGTGCCGTCACGGCGGCGTTGAGCTTGTCGATGACCGGTTTCGGCGTGCCCGCCGGCGCCATCAGGCCGAGCCAGATGGTTGCCTCATAGCCGGGGACGCCGGCTTCGCCTGCGGTCGGAACGTTCGCCAGCACCGCGGAGCGCTGCTTGCCGGTGGTCGCGAGCGCGCGCACCTGGTTCTCCGTCACGTTCGGAGCCATCGCCGGGACAGCGTCGATCATCATCTGCACCTGCCCGCCGATCACGCCGCTGCGCGCCTCGCCACTGTTGCGATAGGGGACGTGCACGACGTCGATCCCGGCCATGGCTTTGAACAGCTCGCCCGCCATGTGATAGGGCGTGCCTTGTCCTGATGACGCGTAGTTCAGCTTGCCCGGCTGCGACTTGGCGAGCGCAATGAAATCCTGAAGCGACTTCGCCGGGACCGAGGGATGAACGACGATGACGAGATCGGAATAGTTCACCGGCGCGATCGGCGCGAGGTCGCGCATCAGATCGTATTTGCGCTGCGCCGGCGTCAGCAGCGATTCGTTCGCGGTCTGGGTGTTGGACATCATCAACAGCGTATAGCCGTCGGCCTGCGACTTCGCGGCCTCCAGAGTACCGATGACGCCGCCGGCGCCGGTGCGGTTCTCGATCACGAAGGGCTGGCCAAAACTTTCCTGGAGAGCATTGCCGATCAACCGCGCTGCAACATCCGCGGGCCCTCCGGCGCCGAAGGGCACGATGATCCGGACCGCATGCGCGGGATAATCCTGCCCGAAACAGCGCGGCACGGAGAATAGGGTGAGCAGCCCGGCGGCCAATGCCAGCGCGAATCTTGGGCTTGTCATGGGCGGCTCCCTGATGTCGTTCTTGTTGGCGCGCACTGTAGCGACAGGCCAAGCCGCCTGTCGACGCCTCACAAAGTCGACCCAGCCAGGAATCTTGACCAGGAATATTGTGCGGTTTCCGGGGTGGCCGCATCCGGAACAGGCCGGGTCGGCCCCGCTATTTGCATGGGCAATCCCGGATAAATGCGCTCGGCTGGCCGGTGCTTTGATGTTACGAAGTTGGCCATGAACCAGCACGCCAAGATCGCGATCCGTCACTCCACCTGTCCGCACGACTGCCCGTCGGCCTGTGCGCTCGACGTCGAGGTCATCGAAGGCCGGAGCATCGGTCGCGTCCGCGGCTCGAAACAGCAGACCTATACGGCGGGCGTCGTCTGCGCCAAGGTCGCGCGCTATGCGGAGCGCATTCATCACCCCGAGCGGCTGATGTATCCGATGCGTCGCACCGGGCCGAAAGGCTCGGGCCAGTTTGCGCGGATCTCCTGGGACGAGGCGCTGGACGAGATCGGGCATCGCTTCAACGCGGTCGAGCGCGAATTCGGCGCCGAGGCGGTCTGGCCCTATTACTACGCCGGCACAATGGGGCTGGTGATGCGCGACGGCCTCAACCGCCTCACGCATGTGAAGAAATATTCGCGCTTCTATTCGACGATCTGCGCGAACGTCGCTCGCGTCGGCTTTGCGGTGGGCGCCGGCAAGATCGCCGGCGTCGATCCGCGCGAGATGGGTGTCTCCGACCTCGTGGTGATCTGGGGCACCAACCCGGTCAACACGCAGGTCAACGTGATGACGCACGCCTCCCGCGCCCGGAAGGAGCGCGGTGCGAAGATCGCCGCGGTCGACATCTACAACAACGACACCGTGAAGCAGGCTGACATCAAGATCATCCTGCGTCCCGGCACCGATGGCGCGTTCGCCTGCGGCGTCATGCATGTCCTGTTCCGCGATGGCTATGCCGACCGCGCCTATATGGACAAGTATACCGATTGTCCCGGTGAGCTCGAAGCGCATCTGAAGACGCGCACGCCGGAATGGGCGTCCGCGATCTGCGGCGTTCCGGTTGCCGAGATCGAGGCCTTTGCGAAGGCGGTCGGCGAGACGAAGCGGACGTTCTTCCGCCTCGGCTATGGCTTCAGCCGAAGCCGCAACGGTGCGGCCCAGATGCATGCCGCGGCCTGCATTCCCGCGGTGACCGGCGCCTGGCAATATGAAGGTGGCGGTGCCTTCTTCAACAACTACGCGCTGTGGCATTTCGACGAATCCATCATCGAAGGCCACGACGCGATCGATCGCGATACGCGCGCGCTCGACCAGTCCCAGATCGGCCGCATCCTGACCGGCGATGCCGAGGCCCTGCAGGGCAAGGGTCCGGTCAAGGCGATGCTGATCCAGAACACCAACCCGGTGACGGTCGCGCCGGAGCAGGTGCTGGTGCGCCAGGGCTTTGCGCGCGAGGACCTGTTCGTGGCGGTACATGAGCAATTCATGACCGAGACGGCGCAGATGGCCGACATCGTGCTGCCGGCGACCATGTTCATGGAGCACGACGATCTCTATTACGGTGGTGGCCACCAGCACATCTCGGTCGGCTCCAAGCTCATCGACCCGCCCGGCGAATGCCGCTCCAACCACGAGGTGTTGCAGGCGCTTGCGCCGCGCCTCGGCGCCGAGCACCGGGGTTTCGAGATGTCGTCGCGCGAACTGATCGATGCGACGCTGAAGCTGAGCGGCCACGGCGATATCGAGGCGCTCGAAGCAGATATCTGGCGCGATCTCCAGCCGGATTTCCGCACCTCGCACTTCCTCGACGGTTTTGCGCATGCCGACAAGAAATTCCACTTCAAGGCCGACTGGGCGCATCCACCGTTCGGCCTGATGATGGGCGATTTCGACAAGATGCCGTCGCTGCCGGATCATTGGGCGGTGATCGAAGAGGCCGATCGGGACCATCCGTTCCGGCTGGCGACGAGCCCCTCGCGCAGCTTTCTCAACACGACCTTCAACGAGACGCCGTCTTCGCAGGCCCGCGAGGGCAAGCCGAGCGTGATGGTCCATCCCCTGGATGCAGCCTCGCTCGACATCGCCGAGGGCGATGCCGTGACGCTCGGCAACACCCGCGGCCAGACGACGCTCATTGCAACGCTGTTCGACGGCGTGCAGCGCGGCGTGCTGATCGCGGAATCCGTCCATCCGAACAAGCACCACATGGGTGGTCGTGGCATCAACGTGCTGACCGGTGCGGACACGATCGCGCCGATCGGTGGCGCGCCGTTCCACGACAACAAGGTCTGGCTGAAGAAGGCTGCCACTGCCTAAGGCGTGCGTCACTGCCACCATCGCGGCGCAAAGTTGCGTCGAGGCGCTAAAGCAGCGCGATGTCGGTAGATTGCGCTTGCGCCCGCCGTCCGACCTGCCGCAAATGTCGGGCAAGCAAGAGCAAACAGGCGAGCGTGCCATGACCGATACGAGCAGTGTCATCACCGAGAAGCGCGGGCAGGCGTTCTGGATCAGCATCAACCGTCCGGAGAAGCGCAATGCGCTCAATGGGGACGTCATCGCCGGCATCGCCAAGGGCTATCGCGATGCGCATGACGACAAGGATGTCCGCGTCATCGTGCTGACCGGGACGGGCAACAAGGCGTTTTGTGCCGGCGCCGATTTGCAGAACTCCGGCGCCGCCTTCGCGATGGACTTTTCCAGGCCCAACGTCGACTACGCCGATCTGTTGCGGCTGTCGCAGGATGCGACGAAACCTGCGATCGCGCGCCTCGGTGGCGTCTGCATGGCCGGCGGCATGGGCCTGTTGTGCATGACGGACATGGCAGTCGCCGCCGATCACGTCATCTTCGGCCTGCCCGAGGTCAAGGTCGGCGTGTTCCCGATGCAGGTGCTGAGCCTGTTGCAGAACATCGCGCCGCCGCGGCTCGTCAACGAATGGGCGCTGACAGGCGAGCCGTTCGATGCCAGGGCTGCGCAAGCGGCGGGCCTGCTGAACTATGTCGTGCCTGCGGCCGAGCTCGACGCCAAGGTCGACTGGCTGATCGGCCGTATCGTCGACAAGTCGCCGACCGCGATCCGCCGCGGCAAATACGCCATGCGCGCCATCGCCTCGATGTCGTTCGACGAGAGCATCGCCTATACCGAAAGCCAGATCGCGCTGCTCGCGATGACTGAGGACGCCAAGGAGGGTCTGAAAGCGTTCAGCGAAAAGCGCAAGCCGTCGTGGACGGGACGGTGAGAGAGAAGTGACGTGATCGCGCTGTGAGTTCCGTCACCCTGAGGTGCGAGCGGCGCAGTGCGTCCGCACTGCGCCGGGAGCCTCGAAGGATGAACGGCCCGGATGCATCCGCGCATTGCGATGTCCTCGCGTTGGGAGCGGGCCGTCGCCCTTCGAGGGCCGCTGACGGAGCGGCCACCTCAGGGTGACGATGCCAAGTATTGCGGATTTTCCGATGGTGACGTTTTGCCCCCTATTTGCCCGATGTGTCAATGGATTTCGGAAAATCAGCAGAATGCGCCGGCGCCATCGGCTACTTTGCATGGGGTTGTTTTCGAGTTTTTGTTTGGCCGTCACGTGTAGGGTGGGTTAGTACTACTGAGTCAGTTGGTCGCGGCGGCTTAGGTGTGAGAATCAAGTATCTGTAGGGATTCA
>NZ_JBBIAM010000250.1:0-4712 GCF_054185185.1 Bradyrhizobium sp. UFLA05-153 | reverse complement strand
CTCGACAAGTGGATAGAGAGCAGCGTGTGAGGAAGTTTACCCTTGACAAGGAAAGCCCCATACAAGGTGAAGAACCGGAGCATCCGGCGTGGAGTGAGTGCTTGACGCATTCGCATGATCACTTTAACCCGGCGACCGATCACGCCGGAGAACATCAAGTGGCAAAAAAGACAAAAAAGACGAAGAGCAAGCGCAAAGAGTACACCAAGGACGATATCAAGCTGCTCAAGGCACATTCCAAGGCTCGCACCCCAGTGGCCAAACTCTCGAAGCTGATGAAGCGCTCCGAGGGCTCGTTGAGACAGAAGGCTGGCAGCCTTGGAATTGGACTAGGCCATCAGCGTTAAGCGAAAAGGCCCCGGCGTGCTCACTCGCCGGGGACTTTCTCCATCAAAGGCCGGGTACATCCGCCGAACCATCCGATCTGTCCCTGATTACGGCATCTAATCTGGGACGTGATGTGGCAGCGGTGCGGCGAACTCGGCCCCAACTCCATGGCACCCGCGTGCCGGGCGGAGGAGCCGTCCACAGCATCAGAAGCAGACTATGCAGTGCAACACGCAGCTACTCGATCACTTCGTCTGCAAGGGCGAGCAACGAGGGCGGTACGGTGAGACCGAGCGCATTCGCGGTCTTACGATTGATGACGAGGTCGAACTTTGTCGGCAGCTCGACGGGTAGGTCAGACGGCCTTGCGCCTTTGAGGATCTTATCGACGTAGCCGCCTAGACGAAGAAAGGTATCCGCTATATCGGGGCCGTATGAAATCAATCCGCCATTGGTGGCGAATAGGCGGAATAGATAAATCGCGGGTAAACGGTGCTCCGCCGCCCCGGCCCTCGTGTCGTTGGCGGCGCTGGGCTTCCTTGTGCTTGTCGCCAGCGTGGTTGCGTTCGCAATCCTTTAGACTGCGCGTCTGCCCGCCACTGCAGCGCTCGCGGCACCGGCCTCAGGTCACGCCGCGATAGGTGCTCCAACTCGCCAGCCGCTCGGTTGCATCGGCGATCTCAGCTGGCGCGCTGACGCCCAACTTGGTGAGCAAGCGGGCACGCTGTTCTGAGATTTGCTTCGCGGTGCCACCAAGTCGCTCGGCAATCTGAGCATCCGTTTTCCCGGCGGCCAAGCGCCTCAGGAGTTGCTTCTCGCGTGGACTGAGCGGCAGGTTCCTCATGGCCATTTGTCTGGATCGAGGCCCGCACAGTATGTCGCGCCAGCGTCCGGCGCAAAGTGCACGTCGCGCCTTGTCCCAATGGCCCCTCCCAATGGCCCCGCGCTCCCGGCGCGCTGTTTCCTACGGCTTTGTCCCCTGACGCCATATGACTCACGCGCCGCCGCTCCCGGTGCGCTGACGATGGATGTGAACATCATGACGTGCTGCGATGCCGCGCGCGAGGCGTGTTCTATTCCGTTGCCGCGAAGTCGATGCCTGCTGGTGTCTCGGCTGCGTGGTGACTGAGCTTTATCTCCTTCACAACCACACCAAGCACGATAGCTGCCATCACTATAACCAGCGGTCGAAGTTCTTCTCGACAAAGCATGCGGGATTAACGTGCGTCGCTTTCATTCAGTTCCCCTAATCTGGCTCGCTCGGCCAGCCTTGCCTTAACGAAATTCGGTCGTCCCGTCGAAAACACTGGTGCGTTCCGCTCGTACCAATGATCGCAACTGTGGGCGCTCGTGCCTCACGATACTCCACGTAAAGCTGACCAGTGACCAGCATCACGCCAGCCCAGACCAGAGCAAGCATTGCAAGTACCAACTGCTGGGTGTCGTTCACGAGCGCCACAAGTCCCCTGCGTCATCAAGGTGAGCGCGGTTATGCTAAAGGCCCGACGCTGCACGAGAGCGGCACCTATGTGCGGCTCTTGAAGGCAGAGGGCGCCAACTGAGGCGGCCTTGCTTTTAGATGGGCGGCTTAAGGCCTGGCGAATTTAACCATTCATCGATACGGGCGGTGATGTCGGCCTCGTGGGCTTTCTTCAAAAGGTCCTCACGCTCCCTACCCGATGGAAGTTGTTCTGCCTTTTCTCTTGCTAGCCGGGCTTCCTTGATTAGTCGTTCTCCCAGCGCTTTGTCTGGTTTGAACCGCAGGCGTATCACGATCTCCTCCCGTCATGAAAATCGCACCACTCTAAAACACTTTGGAAGCGCAGACGTTCGGCGGGGAACATTCTAGGCATTCGCTCCACTTTTGGATTTCGGTTCCATGGCAAAACCGGAATTGGGGCAGAATTGCTAACGGTATTCATCCGGAGTCTACTTGGCATTTAGATACCGATAGTTTGGTGCCGCCGGGGCTGGCATTTCATCCCGAACAAGATTGCAACCGGCAAAGGGGTCGCTAAAGAGCGGCCCCTTTCGATTCGTAAAATCCGCCGTCGATACCTATTTTCGGCCAATTCGTATGGCGTACGAGCTCTGCCTGACGACCGGCAAGCAGGTCCCCTCGGACTGGAATCACGAGGTGAAGTACGACGGCTACGGGATGTTGGTCATCCGGGATGACAAGCGCGTGCGTCCGCTGTCACCGCAACGGCGGCGACTGGACCAAACGCTATCCGGCCGCACTGAACCGGCAAAAGCATTTCGTCATTGACGGCGAGGCCATGATCCTCGGTGTCGATGGCATCTCCGATTTCAACGCGCTGCACTTCCGCAAGCACGATCACGAAGTCCAGCTTTACGCGTTCGACAACGGCAGCGACTGGACCAAGCGCTATCCATGGATTGCAGAGGCCGCGCTGAAGAACCGGCAAACGCCTTTCGTCATCGATGGCGAGGCTGTGGTGCTCGGTGTCAACGGAATCTCCGATTTCAATGCGTTCCACTCCCGCAAGCACGATCACGAAGTTCAGCTCTACGCCTTCGCCATTCTCGCCATGGGCGGTGACGACCTACGGGAGTTGCCGCTGCACTACAAGTCGAACCTGGAGCGGTTTCTGGCGAGGCGACCGGACGGGATCACTGTTGCACCCTTCGAGCGCGGCGAGATCGGGCCAGACCTATTCCGGGCGGCCTGCCGCATTGGGCTGGAAGGATTGGTCTCGAAGCACCGGGACAGGCCGGACGGTCGATGTATTGGGTGAAGGTCAAGAACCGCACCCACCCGGCGATGCACCGGGTGATGGACGCGGCGCCGGGCGAACGCGGCTTACGCCGCGATCGGTGATGAAGTTCAGTTGAGTGGCCGAGCGCGCCCTAGCCTCATATTGCGGGCGACAATCCTGTCATACACTTCGAGGGCTGCTGCAGTGGCTAACTCGACCATCTCTCGGCGATCTGATCTGCTTACTCGCGTAAGGTGATCGCGGATGACCTTGTCAAATTCGTCGTTGGTTCACGCTCTGAGGCGGTGTTCGGCCCGTAAGCTGGTGAATAAGTTAAGTCGGTAGGCATCATTCGCGATTTCCATGCCCAATCTTCGAGTTTCATCATGTGCCCACCCAGTCGAAGTGTGGCACCGCGCCACCAAAAAATGAGCTGATCATCGTCGATTGTCAAATGATGCCGCCTGCCCGGTGGACGTCTACACACAGCGACAGGTCCGGCGAGTCCTCTGGAATTGGCGGACGCGCGGGGTATGCGTGACCGCCTCTGTTGAGGATATCTGCTGCAAGAGAATCCGTGGTTGCAGTTGCAGGGCGGAGGCTCGCCAGAAAGTCCGCTATGCGATCAACTTTCGCATCGCAGCGAAATGACGCGATGGAGAAACGACATCAGCACGGCTAGAACCAGATTAGTGGGCACCACATGGCCCTAAGCAAATTCCGCCTACCCGCCCCGTGAGCGAGTGGCCAGCAACACAATGGCCTCGATTGATAGCACCACACCTTTTCGATCGTTGATCACTTCGACGCGGTTCTTGATGACGCCTCGTCCCGGCTTGCTCGATGGGCGCTTTTCAATAATTGTGATGCGTTCGTGCAACCGGTCACCTGCACGCACGGGTGCCGGGAATTTGACCTGCCAGTCAAAGCCCCCCAAGAAAGCCCACTTCCGATCCGGCTGGTTCACGACTTCGTGGAACAACCGATACATCAAGCTGATTGTGTAACCCCCGCTTGCGATCAGTCCACCGAACGGCGATTTGCTGGCGGCCTCTGCATCAACGTGAAAAGGCCACGGGTCGTATGCGCGATTATAGGCCAGCATTTCTTCTCGATCCACGAGGTGTTCCGTCGTCGTCCAACTATCTCCGACGTTCAGATCCTCGAAGTATATCACCTTCATGAGCATCCCCCATCTATTGGGTTTTCGAAGGCGGAAAGCGGCGAGGACGGTCGAAGACATTACGGTTAAATTCTCGTCGAGTGCAATCACAGAGGCCCTTTGGGATCGTAGCAACTGCCAGCAGCGAATGTCCGCGCCGGGTCATTCGCGAGCGGCTGAGCAAGCGGCAAGTCCGGCCATGGTCCGCTATGCGCCGATTCCGTTGAAAAAGGCGGCTGTTGCGACTCAGAGATACCGGTGATTCAGTCTGCTTAGTTGGCAGGACTGAAGATCATGATGGGGCATCGGCAAGTCGAACAGGCTGTGTTGTCCTATGAGTTCTCGCTCGAGAAGCATATTCCCGCCGACCACCTGCTTCGGTCGATCGACAGGTTTGTCGACCTCGAAGAGGTCCGGCTGGGCCTGGCGCCTTTCTACAGTAGCATCGGTCGGCCTTCGATCGATCCGGAGCTCATGATCCGGATGCTCCTGATCGGTTACTG